>JAUWPX010000351.1 GCA_030611395.1 Bacteroidota bacterium
CCATATCAATTCCTCATCAATAAAAGGTTTTGCGTTTTCCAAAGACTTTAACATCTCATCATAATCCAGAGGGGTAAAATCATCTTTGAACTCGCTCCATGTTGAATTATATATAGTTACAATGTCATCAATAAATTTCTCCTTTTTTTTGAATTCAAAATGCCTGAAACTGTAACCGGGTTTTTTTGATATCCATGTTGCAATTTTCATAAACCTTTCGGGAAAAACATGAACTTTAGTCAGGTCTTTATGATAGGCATATTGATAAAAGTAGTTCCTGAATCCGTAGTTCTCAAAAAAATCCCTATAGTAAGTTTTATGATATTGCATTCCGATACCCGGGTGCATAAATCCATCAACCAGCAGTCCCCAATAACTATGATTCTCTCCGAAATTAATAGGTGCATCCATTGCCTCCATACCTCTTTCGTTCAGCCAGTTCTTTGCAACATCAAAGAGTTTAAAAGCTGCATTTTCATCATCAATACACTCGAAAAAACCCATTCCGCCGGTTGGCTGAGCATTAACAGAAGCATAATTTTTCTCAAAAAAAAGCGGCAACTCTTCCTATCAAATTGCCATTTGTTTCATATAATATCCAGCGTGTAGCCTCTCCTCTTTTAAAATTGTTGTTTTTCTCAGGATCAAATATGCTTTCAATCTCAATATCAGGGGGACATACCCAAAACTTATCACCTTTATAAAGCAGTTTTGGAACTTTCAGAAAGTCCTTTTTATGTTTACCACTTACTACTTCTGTCATTTTCATTTTCTTCCTGATTTGTGATATCCTCCAAATCCAATCCCGGTTATCCGGTTAAAAAGCAAACCAATTCTCGATTTTCTTTTTCTTTAGCCCTTTGTCTTCTTTGTGAAAAAACTCATTTACTGTTTTGTCATACCGATAATCTTTTCTCCACTCTTTATGATTTTTGATAATTTCTTTCAAAGCATCAATAAAATAGTACACCTCATCATCTGTTTGTGTAGGATGGAGCGAAAATCTAACCCATCCCGGTTTTTCAGACAGGTCACCATGGTCAATCATATCAGTAAATTCTTTAGATTTTGTATTACTAACCTGCAGCAAATAATGTCCGTATGTACCTGCACAAACACATCCTCCTCTAATCTGAATCCCGTATCTGTCACTCAACAATTTTACAATCAGGTTAAAATGTATCTCGTTATGATAAAAAGAAATTACTCCAAGGCGGTCTTCAACATTACCGGCAAGTATCTTTATTGAAGGAAGTTTTTTTAATTCCCTGAATACAATTTTAACCAGTTCTTCTTCACGTTTTCTTATTTTCTCAGTTCCCATCTGATCCTTTAATTGAATTACAAGAGCTGTTCTTATAGCCTGAAGAAAACCAGGAGTTCCGCCATCTTCTCTTACTTCAATATCATCAATGTATTTGTATTCACCCCATTGGTTGGTCCAATCAACTGTCCCTCCCCCCGGATTATCCGGCACATCACTATTATACATTGCCGAATCAAATATCAGTACACCTGATGAGCCGGGACCTCCGAGAAACTTATGTGGGGAGAAGAAGATAGCATCCAGTTTTTCCATAGGATCTTCAGGGTGCATATTAATATCAACATAAGGTGCCGAAGCGGCAAAATCGATAAAACATAATCCACCATATTCATGCATAATTTTTGCCATCTGATGATATGGAGTAATAATTCCGGTTACATTTGAACAAGCGGTAAAAGAGCCTATTTTGAATTTCCTGTCTTTGTATTTGTTAAGTTGATTTCGCAATTCATCAAGATCAATTAACAGATCTTTATCAGGTTTAAGAACTACGACATCAGCAAGGGTTTCATACCAGGCGGTATGATTTGAATGGTGTTCCATATGAGTAACAAAAACCACCGGTTTCTCTTTCTCTTTTATACATTCCTTATTCCTGATAGTACCGCAACCCTTAAGACCTATAATCCGCTGAAGCTTGTTAATCACGGCTGTCATTCCAAAACCTGCAGTAATGATAACATCATCCGGACCAGCATTTACATGTTTCTTTATCAGATAATGAGCATGGCGGTAGCTATAAGTCATCAATGTGCCGGTTTCATTGGTTTCGGTGTGTGTATTAGCAACAAACGGACCAAAAGTTTCAGAGATTTTCTTTTCAATGGGAGCATATAACCGGCCACCGGCAAGCCAATCATTATAGATAATATTTTTTATCCCTTAAGGGGTCTCAAATTCATAATTATTACCAATAATATTATTCCGGAACTTTTCAAAATATTTTTCCAGATCTTCCATATAACTCAGTTTATTAGGAATAATTTCATTATTCTATATCGTATAAATTAGAAGAAATCGAT
>JAUWPX010000361.1 GCA_030611395.1 Bacteroidota bacterium
ATGTCCCATGGATTAAGGTTATATTCCCAAAAAGCATCAAAACGTCCGCAGGCAGTGTATGCCAAATCTACTGCTGCAGATCCCATACGTCTTACCCCATGTGAATTCCGCATAAAATATCTTAACGAATCAATGAATTGATCAAAACGGTCATAATTCGAAAAGGGGAAACCTGTTGCCAGCAATGAGTCAGTTACTTTCGCTATTTTGCTTACATTAATTTCTTCACCGTTTAAATATGCCGGACAATCTTTCCAGGTGAAGAAGCATTCATCAAAGCCAATTTCATATATCACACCAATAATTATTTCTTCGTTATCCATCAGGGCTATGCTAACAGAATATGGTGGCAGGCCGTGAATAAAATTGGTAGTACCATCAAGGGGATCAATAATCCAGTTATATATTTTTTCTTGCTTATTGCAAGTGCCCTCTTCTGCGATAAAGCCGGCACCAGGTATCAGTTTTTGCAGGTTGTCAATAATTTTCTTCTCTGTATTCTTATCAACATATGAGACATAATCATGCTTTCCTTTAGTTTCAATATCCCCTGTATTAAATTTTGAGCTCTCACCACGAATGTATTCACCTGCTTCTTTAGCAATTTCACATGTTTCTTTACAAATTGTTTCAATATCCATAATTAAATTTATCGTTTATTAATTCAATAACCTCCACATTAACATTACCATTTTCATTTATATCCAGCAATCTGACTTTTAGTACCGAACCAATATCATTAATATCGAATGTTTTTCCAACTTTAATATAATTTCCAGTATATCCCGACATACGCCCGTTGTGCTTTTTGGCTTCAAACAAAACACTAACAATTTTCCCCTGTTGGTTATTATTAAATGCTATTCTTTTCTTTTCTGATAATTCATGTAACAGTTTACTCCTTTTTTCTTTTATTACCGGATCAACTTTATCTCTCATAATCGCTGCTTTTGTATTATTTCTGTCGGAATAAGTAAAAACATGAAGATAAGAAATATCCAGTTTATCCAGAAATTCGTATGTTTGAGTAAAATCAATATTTGTTTCGCCAGGGAACCCTGTGATTACATCGATCCCGATACCTGCATCAGGAATTGTTTTTCTTATTGAATAAATACGTTTTTGGAATTGATCAGTAGTATATCTTCTTTGCATCAACTTAAGTATCCTGTCAGATCCTGATTGCAATGGTATATGGAAATGGGGTGCAATACGGTTTGACCGGGCTGCGAAATGAATAATATTATCCTCCAGTAAATTGGGCTCGATTGATGATATTCTGAACCGGTTTATTCCCTGAATTTTGTCAAGTTCTTTCAGCAGGTCAAGGAATGATTCGCCTGTTAATATGCCAAAATCACCGATATTCACACCTGTAAGTATAATTTCCTTTACTCCTTTACCGGCAATATTTTTTGCCTGCGATACTATATCTTTAATATAAGGACTTCTGCTTTTACCACGTGCAAGAGGTATGGTGCAATAGGTGCAGGTATAGTCACAACCATCCTGGATCTTTAAAAAAGACCTGGTGCGATCTGATCCCGAATAAGCCGGATTAAACGAATTGACTTCTTCTATCGGGTTTATACTGATAATGTTAGGTTGCCCTTTTTTATAGTCCTTAAGATAATTTCCGAGATTATATTTTTCAGCAGTACCAAGTATTATATCAACTTTCCCGATAGTAGCAAGTTCTTCAGGTTTCACCTGGGCATAACAACCCATTGCAATAATAACCGCCTCAGGATTCTTTCTGCTGATCTTACGGATTAATTGTCTGGTTTTACGATCGGCAGCTTGTGTTACAGTACAGGTATGTATTACATAATAATCAGCTGTTTGATTAAATGATACCTGATTGTAACCTTCTGCTTCAAGTTTTTTTGCAATATATGATGTTTCTGAAAAGTTAAGTTTGCATCCAAGGGTAAAATATGCGATATTTTTTCTTTTCATGGTTCATTCTTCCAAAGAATTACGAGTTTCGGGTTACGAGTTCTACTTCAATAGCCTATGTTTTCTGGGATAGTCGAAGAAATGGTTCATTACGACTCCCGGATCAATATCTCTCCATGAGTTGCAATCAAAATCAAGAATAACAAGACCGGATGTTGGCACATTGTTAATTTCACTGGGTGTGAACTTATTAGCAAAAGTTGTAAATCCGGGGTTATGTCCAACAATCATAACATTA
>JAUWPX010000097.1 GCA_030611395.1 Bacteroidota bacterium
ATTATTTTCCCCAACCTGGATTCAGGAAATATTGCATACAAAATGATGCAGGAAATAGGTAATGCTCAGGTTATAGGACCTGTATTAATGGGTCTGAGGAAGCCTATTCATATACTTCAACTTGAAAGTTCAGAAAAAGAGATCGTAAATATGGCAGCTATAGCATGTGTGGATGCTCAGAGAGTAAACGATGAATAGTTACGTAATTAATCTTGTGAATTAATCCTGCAATTTATGTATGAGTATATTCAAGGCAAATTAGCAGAAGTAAGTCCTGCTTATGCTGTTGTTGAAGTTAGTGATATTGGTTATTTTATCAATATTTCTCTTAATACTTATTCGAATATTTCCGGGAAGAAAGAAGTTAAACTGCTTATCCATCAAATTGTCAGGGAAGATGCCCATATCTTATACGGATTTGCTGATAAGCATGAACGGGAAATTTTCAGGATGCTGATATCAGTGTCAGGAATTGGGGCAAACACCGCCCGGTTAATGCTTTCGTCGCTTTCTCCATCCGAACTCAGTAAAGCAATTATGGAAGCAGATATTAATCTATTGAGAAGTATTAAAGGTATTGGAGCTAAATCAGCCCAAAGAGTGGTTGTAGATCTTAAGGAAAAGGTTGGCCGATCAGACGATGTAAATGAAATTTTCAATGAAGAAAGCAATACTTTGAAAGAAGAATCGTTATCTGCTTTAGTAATGCTGGGATTCTCAAAAGCTTCTGTCCAAAAAGTACTGGATAAGATCCTTAGGGAAGAACGGGATATTACAGTTGAGGAGCTGGTGAAGAAAGCATTAAAAAGATTGTAAAGCTCTAATAATATTTCCGTGGCACTTGAAAAATATTCTGAGATATATTATTACCGGGATAGTAATGTTTTGGTTAGGATTAACACCTGTCCTGACAAAGACATTTTATTTGCCGCAACAGGACACAACCCGGAAGGATACTACAGTTGTCGATCTCCGCTTTCCGTTTAATGACTTTTCAGGTAACCCTTATATTAGTGAAGCACAATCGGGGTTGTACCTGGGACTTCCCTCTAATATTAGTTCGGAGGTAACCTATGACCCTGAAAAAAACGAGTATATTATTCAGGATAAAATTGGTGATTTTTATTACCGTACACCTGTGCACATGTCTCTGGATGAATATAAAAAATATAGATTTGAACAAGCAGTAAAAAAATATTGGGAGGAACGGAGCAGTGGTGAAGGTGCTGATTACCGTTCATCAATTTTGCCAAAACTCCAGTTTGGAATAGAAGGTATTGATAAGGTGTTTGGCAGCAATACAATAAATGTTATCCCACAGGGCTCGGCAGAGCTGATTTTTGGTGTTAATATCTCAAGAATTGATAATCCATCCCTTTCCGAACGGCTTAGGAAAGTAGCTACTTTTGACTTTCAGGAAAAGATACAAATGAATGTGACAGGCACCATTGGCGATAAAATGCGATTGGGAGTGAATTATAATACAGAAGCTACTTTTGATTTTGAGAATAAAACCAAACTCGAATACTCAGGTAAAGAGGATGAGATTATTAAGAAAATAGAGGCTGGTAATGTTACTTTGCCACTCTCCGGATCGCTTATTACCGGCAGCCAAAGTTTATTTGGTCTAAAGACTGAGCTTCAGTTCGGTAGGCTTACTATAACTAATGTCTTTTCACAGCAAAAAGGGGAAACTTCGGTTATTGATGTGAAGGGAGGGGCTCAACTTAGTGAGTTTGAAGTAAATTCAGATGAATACGAAGCCAATAAACACTTCTTTCTGTCTCATTATTTCCGGGATTCTTATAATACTGCTATGAAAAACCTGCCTGTTATTAACTCGGGTGTAAATATTGAGCGGATAGAAATTTGGGTAACAAACAAATCAAATAATTTTGAAGATTCCCGGAATGTAGTGGCATTCTTAGATCTTGCTGAATCACAAAACAATATTTATAATACAATTCCCGCATTTTCACAAACCGGTACCGGGCCATATCCGCATAATGATTTGAATGGTATTTACCAGGAAATGCTGAATAATTACCAGGAGATAAGAAATATTAATCAGGTAACAAATACGCTAGCACCTTTATCCCCCGGGTTTACTATTGGGCAGGATTATGAGAAAATTGAAAATGCCCGTAAACTTACCCCTCGTGAGTATAGACTTAACAAACAACTTGGGTATATATCTGTAAATACAGCACTTAATGCAGACCAGATTTTGGCTGTTGCATATGAATATACATTGAATGGCAAGGTTTATAGGGTTGGTGAATTTTCTGCAGAAGTTGGAGCTCCTAACTCTTTGATATTGAAATTGATAAAAGGAACAAGTTTAACTCCCAAATTACCTTCATGGGATTTGATGATGAAAAATGTTTATGCCATTGGTGCCTACCAGGTAGAAAAGAAGGACTTTGAGCTGAATGTTCTGTACCAGGACGACAAAACAGGTAATTCAATAAATTATCTTCCTGAAGGTAAGTTAAGCGACCAGATTTTATTAGAGGTTCTAAATCTTGATAACCTGAATTCACAACTTGAACCATCGCCCGATGGGAAATTTGATTTTATTGCCGGGATAACCATTATGCCTGAATCAGGAAGAATTATTTTCCCTGTTCTGGAGCCGTTTGGGAAGTACCTGCGGCAACGGATTGGGGACGATGCTATTGCTGAAAAATATGTTTTTGAAGAACTGTATGATTCTACCCAGGTAACAGCGAGGCAAATGGCGGAGAAGAATAAGTTCAAGATTGCAGGTACCTATTCTTCATCTTCAAGTTCAGATATCCAGCTTAATGCCCTGAATGTTCCCCAGGGGTCGGTAAAAGTTACTGCCGGCGGAATACAATTACAGGAAAATGTGGATTATACAGTGGATTATAATTCCGGAAGAGTGAAGATAATTAATGATGGGCTATTGGAATCACAAACTCCCATAAGAGTCTCGCTTGAGAGTAATCAGCTTTTTAGTATTCAAACCAAAACTTTACTGGGGACACATTTGGATTATCGCTTTTCAGATGATTTTAATGTCGGTGCAACAATCTTACATCTTACCGAAAGGCCTTTAACCCAGAAGGTTAGTATTGGTGATGAGCCGATATCTAACACAATTATGGGAGTTAATACCTCTTATCATACGGAATCACAATTTCTTACAACTGTAATTGATAAAATTCCTTTTCTCGAAACAAAAGTTCCGTCCAGCATCACTTTTACCGGTGAGTTTGCACACCTTATTCCGGGGCATTCACGGGCAATAGAAAAACAGGGGATTTCATATATTGATGATTTTGAGGGTAGTGAGATACCGCTTGATATAAAATCTATGAATGCATGGGTGCTTGCAAGTACACCACAGGGACAGAGTACATTATTCCCAGAAGCAGTATTGAATAATAATCTGGCATATGGGTATAACAGAGCTAAGCTTGCCTGGTATGTAATCGACCCCCTGTTTTTAAGAAACACATCTATCACTCCTAACCATATAAAGAGTAATCCTGATCTGCAATCAAGTCACTTTGTAAGAGAGGTGTTTGAAAAAGAGATTTTTCCCTACAAAGAAAGTATTACAGGTATTCCAACCAATCTGGCAGTATTGAACCTTGCATTTTACCCTGACGAAAAAGGGCCCTATAATTATGACCTTGGAACATCAGGTGTATCTTCAGGAATTAATAACAATGGTAAACTTAATTCTCCCGGATCACGATGGGGCGGGATAATGAGGGAAGTTCCTACTAATGATTTTGAGGCTGCAAATATCCAGTTTATTGAATTCTGGCTGATGGATCCATACGTGGAGAATGAAGGACATTCAGGGGGTGAGTTATATTTCAACCTTGGTAATATTTCAGAAGATATTTTGAAAGATTCACGGAAAAGTTTTGAAAACGGATTACCAACAACTCCGCTTGTCACTCTGGTGGATACAACAATCTGGGGACGTGTTCCTGTTACACAGTCCCTGGTTAATGCTTTTGATAATGATCCTGATTCACGACGGTATCAGGATGTGGGACTTGATGGGCTCAGGGATGAGGATGAATCCAGTTTTTTTAGTGATTATCTTGATTCATTGCAAACAATAGTTGGTCCTGAAATATTTACTGAAGTTTTACAAGATCCCTCGAGCGATGATTTTCATTATTTCAGAGGAAGTGATTACGATGCAGCAGGAACAGGTATTCTTGAAAGATATAAAAACTATAACGGACTTGAAGGAAATTCTCCAACTTCAGAACAGTCAACCGAATCCTACCCGACAACAGGTTCTACATTACCTAATGTTGAAGATATTAATCGTGATAATACTCTCAGTGAGTCTGAGAGTTACTACCAGTATCATGTTAGCCTCAGACCACAGGATCTTGAGATTGGAAAAAACCATATTATTGATGTTAGGCATGCTACAATTACTTTTGCCAATGGTGAGCAATCTGAAGTGAACTGGTATCAATTCAGGATACCATTAAATGATTATCAAAACGTTGTCGGGAATATTCAGGGTTTCAAATCGATAAGATTCCTGAGAATGTTTCTCCGGGGTTTTCAGGAAAAGGTTAACCTGCGATTTGCTAAGCTGGATCTTGTCAGAGGTGAATGGAGAAAGTATAATTTATCACTTCTTGGTGGTGGAGAAAGAATTACAATACCTGAACCGGCAGAGGCAAGGTTTGAAATATCATCAGTAAATATTGAAGAGAATGCTCATAAAAAACCTGTTAATTATATATTACCACCGGGAATAAGCAGGGTAATTGATCCTACTAATCCGCAACTCAGGCAATTAAATGAGCAATCAATTGTGCTAAAGGTCCATAATCTTGAAGATGGGGATGCCAAAGCAGCTTTTAAGAATGTGAGTCTTGATATCAGACAGTATCGGCGAATTCAGATGTTTGTGCATGGCGAATCTCTTATTGATGAACCTTTATACGATGGTGAACTGACTGTATTTATGAGACTTGGTTCTGATTATAAAAATAATTTTTATGAATATGAAGTGTCATTGAAACTTACCCCTCCGGCTGGTGGAAGGTATAATAATGATTTAGAATCTGACAGGCATATTGTCTGGCCGGATGAAAATATGTTTGATATCCCTCTTAAAATATTTCAGGAGGCAAAGCAGGCAAGAAACCTGGAGATGAGACGTGAGGGTTCCAATCTAATTGCCTCTGATGTGTTTGAATATTACGATGGTAACAACAGGGTGAAAGTGTCAGGGAATCCAAATATGAGTAATATCAGGACTATCATGATAGGTGTGAGGAATCCAAAACGTAGCAGAGACCTTCAAAACGATGACGGACAACCTAAATCGGGAGAGGTATGGTTGAACGAATTACGTTTATCAGATTTCAATGAAGAGGGGGGATGGGCAGCTAATGTCCGGCTGCAGACCAGACTTGCTGATTTTGGAACTATTGACCTGGCAGGATCAACCAGCAAACCCGGTTGGGGTAGTATTGATAAGAAAGTGAATGAACGAAGTAAAGAAGAGGAACTCAGGTATGATGTATCATCAAATCTTGAGTTAGGCAAATTCTTTCCTAAAAAAGCTAATATCAGGATACCACTCTATGTTGGATATTCTGAAGGGATGATAAATCCGCAATACAACCCGCTCGATCCGGATATACCGTTAAAAGACGCTGTTAATAATGCTGAAACCCAAAGAGAAAAAGATTCGATTATTAATATTTCTCAGGATTATACACGACGAAAAAGCATTAATCTTACCAATGTAAATATAGGTGGAGCAGGAGGGAAACCCCATTTGTGGAATATTTCCAACTGGTCGGTAAATTATTCATTCAACGAGTATTATTCCAGTAATATTAATACTGAAATTGACATGGAACGTAATTATCGTGGCGGAATAAGTTATGTTTACAACAAAAACCAAAAAAATATAGCACCTTTCAAAAAAGTTAAGTTTCTAAGATCTCCGGCATTCAGACTAATCAAAGATTTTAATTTTAATTTTTTCCCCAATCATATATCCTTCAGAACCGATCTGTACCGGCATTATGACGAGGTGAAAACAAGAAATATTAATAATCCCATGCTTAGGATTAAGCCAACATTCAGAAAGGATTTTGAATGGAATCGCTTTTATGATATTAAATATGATATAACGAAATCTCTTAAGGTTGACTTTTCGGCTAATGCCATAGCAAGAATAGATGA
>JAUWPX010000258.1 GCA_030611395.1 Bacteroidota bacterium
AACTTGAGTGACTAACCAATCCAATAGATAACACTCATGCTCATCATTCTCTAAATCTAAAGCCATTCCGAGTTTTATAAAAATAAAATTGACCAGATGTTTACATTCATGAGCAATCCCTCCGGGACCCAAATCTTTTGCATCATTTCTTAATAATAACAGAAATATATTAGGCCCATCAACAAATGCACATCTGGCATGACAAGATTCACTAAATTTAGTAAGCTTGTAATGATCATTTACTTTACGCAACTCTTTATGGGTACCGTAATATAATTCCACCATTTGTTCATAAATAGGAACTGATATTTCTCTTTTAATCATCTATTGTTTTAGTTTTTTTCATTTTCCAGAGCTGCTTGAAGCTTGAGCCAGAACATCTGATTATGATCCATCGCTTTAGTAAGGGCTTCTAAACCCCTTATGCTTGTTAATTGATTGTAATAATGAGTTACATGATGACCAGACATTATATCATTCATATTTACAGTACCGGAGGAAGGATAAAATTTAGTAACACCTTTTCTCTGTACATAAGCCCATAGACCTTCTCCGCATCGGATCTGGGGAATTTCCTCAGCCTCGGCCTCGACCAACACCCTAGCAACCGCAGGAGCAAAGATTAGCCCCAGGGAAGCTACACTCGCTTTTTTAAAAAAATTTCTTCTATCCATCAAAATTACTTTTAAATTCGGACATTGAAATACCGGGACGTGGGTCTCTATGCATGTGTTCTATAAGAGCTTGCCCGGTATCCTCTGTCGTTGTTATTAACTGATCAATTATATCAATAGGATCAGCACCTCTAACCAAAGATTGAACAACTTGGTTAAAAAGTGCAGATGTCCGATAGCGTTTCATGCCATTTTTAAATTTAGCGATTATTTCGCTTGTTTTGTTATAACGTTCTTCTTCTGTCATAATTTTTAAATTAACAATTCATGAAGGTTAAAATTCCCACTGATCTTAAGTTTCGGGTACTGACCTTTTTTAATGAATGATTTTTGCTGCTTAAACACACCCTTCCCAACATACAGAAACTCTTTTTCTAAATCCTGACCGGTTATTCTAACAACATCAAATAAGACGGGTTTACTTTCAATATTAAGCTTGACAGACTTATAAAATGTTCGTATGAACCAGGCTCTAATCATTATGTGCCATGATTGTTTCATAGTTATTAACAATTTTTCTTTTTTTATCAGAAAATTTTTCTTTCAGGAACCTTGATTTTAATCCTCCCAAGAAAACAAAAATCCAGCCACCAGGGACTCTTGTAACATACGATCCTTTTTTACCGTAATACATTTTACTCAGTAACCGCATCTTACAAAGATCTTCTGGTTTTCTATACCACATAAGTAATAAATTTTAAATTAACAATTAAAACGGCAGATCATCCTCTGTATCTGGATTAACAATCTCCTTCGAATGTCCGGGAGGAATATCGTCTTCACTTGGTCCCGGGACCTGATCTTTTTCGGCATCACTCATCTGCTCTGAATCTACCGGTTTTTCTATCTCAACATCCTCAGGTTTACCAGGAAGTTTATCTATAATATGAGTATTCAGGTATTCAACAAGGAATTTCATGGCATCAATTTTCCAGATAATGATATCGTCCTTAAAATCCTCACCGGCTTCAGGAAAAGCTGGAAATCCTTTTGGATTTTCTTTGGTAAAGAAACCGGGAAGGTTTTTATTGTCTTGTTTGAGAACAAGCCTAGCCTTTCTTTCTTCTTCAAAATAGTACGGATAAAACGATATACTGTCCTGTATAGTAGCACACGGGATTTTACTTAGAAAAGCAAATGCGTACCCGCTATCATAACGAAATTGTAAGCCTAGGACTTCGTTACCATCCTGAATAGTAACAAGCCATTGTCGGCCATAACCTTTATTGTCGTCCTGAACTTCGATACTACAAATCGTACCACTGACATAGTCATTCACAATTTCAAATACTGAATACGGTTTTTTCCCGTCATCCGGAGTTATAATTCTTTGGGTAGATCCAGGTGTGCTCTCTGTTACCCTTTCTCTCCACTTGCCTTTACTGCAGGTGAGGTAGGATTTATGTTGAACGTTTCCTCTTGCCATAATTTTATTTTTAGTTTTAAAAATTAAATATATTCAAACTCTATTCTATTAACAAACGTATTATACTTACATCTCATGTTATTCATAAACATTGTAACAAACTTAGCCACACTCATATCAGGAAAACCTTCAAGTATAACATCATTCGGGGTAATAGTATGTAACCTTTCCCTGCGAACATCTACAACCCTGATCTTACAAAGTTTATTTATCTTTTCTCCTTTTTTCAGGCCCTGGCACTTCTCACAAGCATCAAGTACTTTTCCCGGTTTAAGATTTTTCCACCCCAACCTACGTGTAATTGTTTTCGTGCGGTTAAGAACCTGAGTTTTGGTATAAAAAAAACTTATATTCATATCATTTCTTTAACTGTTTAATAAAATCGGCAATATCCTCTAAACAACCTTTACTGTAAACTGCCTGTACGGTAGGAAAATAACAGTATTGTCTCCATACTCCATACCATTTAATGATCCTCAGCTCAGATCCGGCCCGGTTATTTGTACACAGCCACGTTGTTGTCCGGAGTTTCTTATCAGTCATTTTAAAACTGATAAATTTATATTCCGTTTTTACATCTATTTCTACCATTATTTTATTCATGATCCTAAAGGAAGGTTTGTTTTATCAACAACAGGTATTCCTAATTTATGTGCTAATTCAATTTCATGCTTCATGCCTTCGCTTATATGATCACCATATAACCTGACTTCATCTATAAAACCCCTTTTTAATAGTTCGGTAGCATTCTTAATGCCCCGTTCTCTTTCTTCGGGGACATCATCAATTAAACAATGGCAATCAAAATAATAATGTGCAAACGGAACAGTATCCGGTTCATCAAAATTAATTTCCCTACCAATTTCTACAATCTTTTTCAGGTTTTCTTTAACATTTCCACTAATCGGGTGTGCGATATAAACTACTTTCATAATTTTACTGTTTTTCAAATACAAGACTAATCTCATACAAATTAGTTGGAATCGTAGATGGTATCATCATTACCAGGCCAACCATTTTATTATATTTTAAACAAATTAATTCAATATCACAATACTCAATCCCCATAAGAGCTTCATTTGCATAACTAGCATAAAGTCTACCAAATTCTTTATGAGAATCAGTACAGTACCACTCTTGACCCGCAATATTATAATGAATTAATAAAGGATCAATGCTCTGAATA
>JAUWPX010000014.1 GCA_030611395.1 Bacteroidota bacterium
CTCATTCACTCATTTCCTTCAGGAGAGAACATGCCAGCCAGGAGAGGTTTCCCATTCCTGTAGCTAAAGCATTTTCATCAATATTAAAATCAGATGTATGAAGTGCGTATTCTTTCCCTTTAATCCCGGTTCCCAGCCGGAAAAAACAGACAGGACAGGAATGTGAATAATTAGCGAAATCTTCTGAGGTCATTCTTTGCTCAAGACTAACAACATTTTTTTTACCAAGAAAAGCTCCGGACAGCCTGATTGCAGATTTAGTAATTTTCAGATCATTTCGTAAAACAGGATATCCTTTTTTAATATTGAATTTTACACCAATGCTTTCTTTTCTTTCAAATTCAGCAATAATTTTTTTCATTTCACGAAAAGCTGCTTTTCTCCAGTTCTCATCAAAAGTTCTGAATGTACCAACAATTTTTACTTCGGATGGAATCACATTTGTTGCACCTGCTCCGTCAATTTTACCAAAAGCAAGAATGGTTGGGGGCTTTCCTGGAAAAGGGGCATTAATTTTTTCATAAAGAAGTATAAGTAATTTGGCAGCTGCCAGTATTGTATCATCTCTTTTCCCGGGAATCGCGGCATGCCCGCCTTTACCATGAATTGTTATATATATTTCGTCAGAAGATGCCATATATTCCCCTGCTTTATATCCAACCTTCCCTGCTTCAAGATCAGGATAAACATGCTGGGCTATTATCAGGTCAGGTTTTATTTCGTCAAAGGCGCCATCTTTTATCATAAGTTTTGCACCTCCGGGAACAAGTTCCTCAGCAGGCTGAAAAATAAACAATACAGTGCCGGGGAAATCTTTTTTTAACTCTTTGAGAATTTTCATTGTACCCAGTAACATAGCTAAATGTGCATCATGACCACAGGCATGCATAATTCCATTCCGTTTTGATTTATAGCTTACCTGGTTATTTTCCGTAATGGGTAGCGCATCAAGTTCAGCCCGAAGACCTATTACAGGGCCCGGTTTTTCTCCCTGGAGCCATGCAATTATCCCTGTATTAACAAAACCTTTTTTGTAATTTACACCATATTCCTGAAGCATTTTTTCAATAAAAGCAGATGTTTCATTTTCGTAATACGATAGTTCAGGATTCTTATGGATGTATCTTCTTATTTGCACGATTTCGTCGTAGTATCTGTTAGTCAGATATAATATTTTTTCTTTGAGATCCATATAATATCCTGTTTATTAAAAATCAAGGTTTAGAGAAAGGTAGAATACTCTAGGTAACAAAATGTAATTCTCTATTCCCCATGCCCAGTCTGCTCTTATAAAATATCCAAAAAGCTGACTACGCAGACCAAAACCGAACCCCGCAACAATTGGTTCACGGTTAGTATCAATGGTAACGGTAATTGGTCCGTTTATATGTACTTCCTTGTCATAAGCATTCTGTCCAAGGTATGGGTGAAGTCCTGTCCATGCAGTTCCAATATCTCCAAAGCCTACAATCTGGAGGTTGTTTAAAAACCCGGAGCTTATTGGATGGTTTGTAAAGTATCTGATAAAAGGCCATCTTAACTCGCTGTTTATGAGAGCAAAGCTGTTTCCATTGCGAATATTTTGTGAGAAACCTCTCATATTGGTTGCCAGTGTTTGAAAAGCATAATTCTGAGAACTAGAAACTTGTACAGATTGGTCAAATGTTTCTATTTTGCTTAGTAATGGTATCCAGTTATCTACACCACCCATGAAGTAGATAAGTTTATTGCTGCCAAATGATGTACTTCCTGCCAATCTGTTAGCCCAAATTAAATCGCGATGGATTTTTTGGTAGTGTCTTATATCTCCACCTATTACAAACAGGTCGGATTTTTTTCTGTCAATTTGTTTGTACATCTCGCCGAAAAGCTTTAGCCGTGTACCATAATAAATATTTATGCCTCTTTGGCGTGTATTATCAAAAATATATTCAAGCTTAATGCTGGCCCATGTGCGCATTTCATTTTCCTTGTGCAGGTTTTTCAGATCAGTTGAAAGATAAACATTCCTGTCATTTCTTAAACTGAAAGTGCCTTTTATGGCAGATACCATACTAAACGGATACCTCATGGAATAGAAAAGCTCCTGAGTATGAATTTTAATCAAAGCATTATCCGATCGGGCATTCATAGCCAACCGATGGAAAGTCAATTGTTTGTCAAAATTTCCTTTAAGGTTTTCAACACTTAGGAGATATTCATTGCTGTCAAAATTCCCGGAGAACCGGAAGCCTCCGATAATTTTATAGTTTTCAAAAAGATCGTCTGCACCGATTTTAAATAACATATTCATGCCGGGGTTATAATATCCGCCTCCACCCTGAAAAGGCTGATAAGAATTGTTTAAAAACCCGAAATCTACCTGGCTGGCTATATAGTTATTGTAGAACGAGGTTTCATATATCCTGATTTGAGGCAAATTGAAATTGCCTGTATCAATATTAATATCAGGATAATCCTTTAATAATTGTTGCCGGAAATAATTCTTTTTCTCCTTCTCAAAAATATAGTTGTTTACATCTATCAGCTTTTGTGTTTGAAAGTATTTTGAAAGAGGCTTTTCCAGAGTATCCATCATCGCTCTGTATTTTATTGCTACTTCCTTTTTTAGTGTTTCCAAACTATCATATTCCTGTAATTCTTTCGATCTTTCTTCCTGGTAACTTGTGGTTGTAATTTTTTCTTCAGTGATCACATTAGCGGTGTCAAGCACCTCCGTTCTCATCTTGTATTTACCATTATGAAAGAACACTTCACTGATTTGTCCGGTTTGTGGTGAATAATTATGCTCAAGAATGTTCCTTGAATAATTAGTTAAAGGCTTCGATTTCGTAAAAAAACGATAATGTGTTGTAGTATCAATAAAACTAATTGTGCTGTCAAACCTGGCTATATAACGATTCAGTATCCCATTTTTATCATTGACATAAATGAATGTATTATCTTTTACCATGTATGGTTCAAATTTATTATAAAACTTTCCTTCAGATAAACGGATAAGATAATCAGACTTTTTCTGGTAATTGTATATAAACAGTTCATAGGTAAGGTCTAAATTATTGAGTCCCTTTTCAGGAAGGTTAAGGGTGTCACTCAACCTGTTAGAACTGAAAATAATTTCTTTTCCCTCACTAATAAATCTTGGATTTAGATCATCTGGCAAATCGTTGGTTATCTGCTCATTAGTTCCGGAAGAAATATTATGAATAAATATATCGGTTTTGCCTTCTTGTACTGCTGAAAACACAAATTTTATCCCATCAGGCGAGTATGAAAAATCAAGTATCTTATCAAAATACGGGAGGTTAATTCTTTCAAGATTACCTGATGAAAGCCTGTAAAGGTATAGGGATAGTCCTCCTTTCTCTTCTGAAATGAATGCCAGCAATTTGCCGGTTGGATGCCATGCCAGGATAGGGTACGATTTGTCAGATAATTGTTCTACTTTAGGTTCCTTGCGGAATATTTTTTTATGTTTTCCGGTATTGGTGTCATAAAGCCATATTTTGTATTGCCCAAATTCTTTTGTGACATAAGCAATTAGTCCATTTTCAGGATTTATCTTTATTTCCTGGTATTTCCTTGTACATTTAGGCCATTTCAGTATCATACCTTGTTCAGGAATCTCCCGGTACTCATCATCAAAATAGTCACGATAATAAGTAAGCCAGTCTTTTGAAAGGTGTCTGACCTTTTTCCCAAGGACAAATAAAAAACCTTTACCGGCATTTTTATTTATTCTTGTAAGGTATACAATATTAGGTATGATTGGATCGCCATAAGTTTTGGCAATAAATCGCCAGAAAGAATGTCCGGCATAAACAGCTTCAGTTCCGGTAAGCCAATCAAACTTTTTGTACCGACCTGACATTATTCCGTCTTTTACCCTGTTTTCAATATCAATATTCCATGGATCTGACATATATGAAATCAATCCTTTAGTATACCAGTCAGGCAGATTGATTAAAGTTGAACTGGCTACTCTGTCCTTGACATCTCCGCTATATAGCATTTCCTGGAGTAATATCTCGGTAATCGCTCCGGCAATCTGTTTTTCAAAGTCAGGATGTTTACCATTAAAATATAGCATTACCTTATTGCGAATCACCCTTGTATACCCCCCGATATTGTAGTCTTCAGTACTGGTAACCTGTCCCAGATTACTTTGTTTATAATCTGATAATTTATTATAAACTATAAATATCAGCCTCTTATCCAGGTAATAATCGAAGTAATCCTCAATCTCCATTAGTTTTTTTTCAGTAACAGAGGCAGTGTATTCAGCAAGTTCTTTTCCAAATTCATTGAAATAGATATCAAATTTCTCGAAACGGTAAAAAGACCAGTAAAAGTCATAATATTGAACCCTGTTTTTGCCAAAAGTCATTTGATGACCATTATAGAATTGGGCATATGTTTGACCATACACGATCAGGAAAAAAGTAAAACAGATAAATAATACCCTGCGTCTATTCATATCTCCCTGTTTTTGTAATATCACTTTCAGGTAACAAATATTTGTCCCGAATAATTCATAAACTTTGATGAATTATTCTGACGATTAAGTAAATGTAAGGGTTTCAGAAAACTGAAACACCCACATTTTCTAAATCGGGGTTAACCTGCATTACTCATAAATATTGAAAAATTTAATATTTATAAATAATGCAGGTTATAAAGGTATAAAGATAGAGTAAAAAATTAAAAAGTTAATTAAACAGAAATTTACATATTCATCCAAACTTTTTTAATTTTGACACGTTTAAAGGATAAAGAGAATTAATACAACAATATTTATTATGAAAAAGATAATTACCGGACTATTAGTATTATTATTTATAGGTAATCTGATACCCGGAGTAATAGCACAGCAGAAACAAGCTACAATATCATTTGATAAGATTATTCATGATTTTGCTACTATTAAAGAAGAAGATGGTAATGTAACATGTACCTTCAGTTTTACTAATACAGGCAGCATACCATTGGTTATTAATCGTGTAACAGCTTCCTGCGGTTGCACTTCACCTGCATGGTCAAGAGAACCGATAATTCCCGGAGGAGGAGGATTTGTTAAGGCAACTTACAGTACGAAAAATCGTCCTGGTAAATTCAGTAAAAGTCTTACTGTTTTTTCAAATGCTCCAAAAAGGGCAGTTGTTCTGAGAATTAAAGGAGAAGTTATACCCAAAAAGCGTACTGTTGAGGATATTTATCCATATCAGATAGGGGATGTCCGGTTCAAATCAAATCATTTGGCTTTTACCAGGATAAATCAGGGTGAGAAAAAAACCATCCAGATGCAGATAATTAATGTTTCACCAGAGAATCAAACTTTGAGATTCGATATGGTTCCTAAACATTTACTAATTAAAGCTGTTCCTGAAACACTTAAATCACAACAGAAAGGTTATATTGAAGCAACTTATGATGCAGGTTTAATAAATGATTGGGATTTTGTGATTAACAGGATAAAAGTCCTTACGAATGGGCAGGCAATAGGGAATAACCGGTTGACAGTATCTGCAACTATAGTTGAGAATTTTACTTCTATGACAGCCGAAGATCTTGCTAATGCTGCTAAAATTGAATTTGAGGGTGAGAAAACTTTTGATTTTGGCAAGATGGCCCAGAGTTCAAAAATGGAACATGATTTCATTTTTAAAAATGCTGGAAAAGGCAACTTAATTATAAGGAAAATAAAGGCAAGTTGCGGATGTACAGCTGTTAGTCCGAAAGATAAAGTGATAGAGCCGGGGAAAAGTAGTTCAATAAAAACAATATTCAGTTCCGGAACACGCCGGGGAAGGCAGAATAAATCTATTACTGTTATTACCAATGATCCGAATAATTCAAGGATAATTCTTCGGATAGCCGGTGAAGTAAGCCCACCAGAGACAAAATAGGTAAAAAAATGACCTGTTACACAGCAGATAGTTGATTTCTGTTTATTAACTTGCCCACATATGCCACGCAAATTTAAAAGTGCTTTACGTGTAAATGATGGTGTAAACCAGCCGGAGAATATAAATGGAAATGCTTTGTTTAAGCACAGAAAAGCAAAAAGAAAAATATTTGCACCGGATGAATATTTGAATGGTATCCTGTCAGGAAACAGGACAATACTGAGCCAGGCAATTACACTTATTGAGAGCAACCTTCCCGGTCATCAGAAAATTGCCCAGGAGGTTATTGAAAAATGTCTTGGCTATGCAGGAAATTCAGTACGTATAGGCATCACGGGAGTCCCCGGGGCAGGTAAAAGTACCTTTATTGAAGCTCTTGGCAATAAGCTGATTGGGATGAAACGAAAACTTGCTGTGCTGGCAATTGATCCAAGCAGTGAGTACTCGAAGGGAAGCATCCTTGGTGATAAAACCCGGATGGAAAAATTATCAGCTGAAACTAATGCATATATCCGTCCTTCGCCATCTGCAGGTACACTGGGTGGGGTTGCCCGAAAAACAAGAGAAACTATAGTGCTTTGCGAAGCAGCCGGATTTGATACAATTCTTGTTGAAACAGTAGGGGTTGGACAATCTGAAACCGCTGTTCATTCAATGGTGGATTTTTTTCTGCTTTTGATGTTGGCACGTGCGGGTGACGAATTGCAGGGAGTTAAACGCGGTATCATGGAAATGGCAGATGCCGTGGTTATTACCAAAGCTGATGGGGATAATAAAAACCATGCTACCAGAGCTAAAGCAGAATACCAGAGTGCTTTGCACCTATATCCGCCAACAAAATCGGGATGGATACCTGAAGTATTAATCTGTTCAGCAAAAGATGGAACAGGTATTAGCCATGTGTGGGAAACAATAGATAAATATTGCGCATTTGCCAGGGCAAATAAATTCCTTGAGCAAAAACGGAAAAATCAATCTTTGTATTGGATGCATGAGACTATTAATGATAAATTGAAAAATCGTTTTTATCAGCACTCCGAAATCAATAATCAAATTGAAAAATACAGGAAAATGGTGCTCGATGATAAAATAAGTTCTTTTATAGCTGCAAGACAATTGCTAGATGAATATTTTTCTAAATTTGCAGGACATTTTTTAAAAAATAAAACATAAACGTATGAGAATTTTATTTCTCTATTTATTGGGACTATTATTTATATCATGTTCTTCAGTCCGGGAATATACAATTACGGCAAGCCTCGATGGGTTAGAAGACGGGAAAGCCTATTTAAATACTAGAGTTGATGGTGAATGGCTGGCTATTGATTCGGTTGAAACAACTGAAGGAACATTTGTGTTTACCGGGACAGTTGATATGCCCGACTATTATTATATATCACTGGAAGGCAAACGCGGAAGCTTACCGATTTTTATTGAGAATACAGATATCACTATTACAGGATATGCCGATACTATTTATAAAGCAAAAATCAGTGGTTCATCTGTGCAGGATGAATACAATGCTTATTCTGAAGAGTTGAATAAGTATTGGTAAAAATATGGTGAGATGCGTAAGGAATTGATCGAATTTAAAAAAGCAGGAGACGAAACTAAAGCCTCTGAATTAGAGGCAAAGCTTGATGAGATTTATGAAGATAGCCAGCAATTCAGCAAGGATTATGTAACAGAGCATCCTGCTTCATATATTTCACCTTATGTACTTCGTAGTGTTTCTTATAGATTGTCAGGTGCAGAAATTGAGGCAGAACTGGAAAAACTTGATGTAGCACTGAATAAGTCAGGTTTTGTTATGGAACTTGCTAAAAGAGCTGTGGTGTTAAAAAGGGTTGCAATAGGAGAAAAATTCCTTGATTATACTCAGAATGACCCTGATGGAAATCCTGTTACACTTTCTTCTCTTGTGGGAGAAAATTACCTGCTTATTGATTTTTGGGCTGCATGGTGTGGACCCTGTAGGGCAGAAAACCCTAATCTGGTAGCTGTATATAACTATTATAAAGATAAAGGATTTGATATACTTGGTGTATCCCTGGATAGGAACAGGAATGACTGGCTTAAGGCAATTGAAGATGATAAGCTGATATGGACACAGGTCTCCGATCTTAATTATTGGAAAAATAAGGCTTCTACGGCTTATGGTATAAACTCTATTCCTTCTAACCTTCTGCTCGATAAAGACGGGATAATTATTGAAAAAAACATTCGTGGTGAAGAATTGAGAATTAAGATATCTGAATTGTTGGATTAGTCTGATCGAATAAGGCCTGATGCATTTGCAATTACTGACTCTTCTTAAGGATCTCAAAGTTTTCAATAATTGTGGGTGGCCTGTAATGTGGGTCAAATTTTGAGTTAAAGATTCTTTCAAGTGTATTTTGATTAAAATACCCTTTAATAAATTGTTCGGGGAGAGTATAAAATGGCGTATCCTCAGAGTTACATATTGGCAGAGTTTTACTGAGAATCTCTGAATAATGAATATTTGTGTTTTTTATTATTTGAATTAAATAATCAATGAGTTCATCAGCAATAACAATAACAATTGTAAATTGTCCGTAATCCCTCCTGATCATAAGGAAATAATTTAGTTCTACAAGATCAAAACCGGATACTTGGTCTGTGGTATGCATTAGGTGATTTTCAAATTCAAAACCTTCCTTTAAAATTTGTTCAGCAAGTTTTTGAGTAGGGGTCTGGTGAATGAATTTATTCATGTGTATTTCCAGTCCTATAAATTCCTGCAAGTATAACAACTTTTTATCACGGCTGTTTTTTTCCATATCACGCAAGATAATTAAAATGGTTTATTAAAATGGATAAAAAATTTGAATATCAGTTAGAATAAGGCTAAGGCTAAGGCTAAGGCTAAGGAAAGAAGAGAACAAGAAGAGAACAAGAAGAAGACAAGAAGAGAACAAGAAATTGAACAAATAAAATTTATCTTAAAAAATTCATTAATTCTATGAACCAAGTCTGCTAGCTCACCGCAGGTAATTTTCCTGCGTTTATATTTTGATTTTGGAAAAAGCATAAGGTAAAAATGAGTAGTAATATTCCTTAGCCTTAGCCTTAGCCTTAGCCTTTTTTAAGTTAATTTTGTTTTGTAAGTTTGCCATTTATAATTGGATAAATAATTTAGCCTGCATTATTCATAAATATTAATATTTTCAATATTTATAGGTAATGTAGGTTAACCCCGATTTAGAAAATGTTGGTGTTTTAGTTTTCTGAAACCCTTACATTTACTTAATCGTCAGAATAATTCATCAAAGTTTATGAATTATTCGGGTTAGATGTAAGATGTTTAAAAAGAGTGTTTTATGAATTATGATATAATTATTATCGGTAGCGGTCCGGGAGGGTATGTTGCTGCAATAAGAGCCTCACAACTTGGTAAAAAAGTAGCTGTTGTGGAGAGGGCTGAATTAGGTGGTATATGCCTTAACTGGGGTTGTATCCCCGCCAAATCGTTGTTGAAAAGTGCAAAAGTGTATGAAAATGTGAAGAATGCAGTAGATTATGGGATAAAAATTACTGGTGGTGTAAGTCCTGATATAAAAGGAATGATGGAAAGAAGCAGGGCTATTGCAGATGAAATGAGCAAAGGGATTCAATTTCTTTTTAAAAAAAATAAAATTGACCACATAAAGGGTTTTGGCAAACTTTCCGGGAAAAATAAAGTTAGAGTAGAAAGTGACAATGGTAAATATGAAGAATATGTTGCGCCAAATATTATACTGGCTACCGGGGCCAGACCGAAAGAATTTCCCGGTCTGAAGCTGGATGGGGAAAAAATAATCGGGTACAGGGAAGCAATAACCATGAATAAGATACCTGAATCTATGATTATTGTCGGATCAGGGGCCATCGGAAGCGAGTTTGCATATTTCTATAATTCTATAGGAGTAGATGTTACTCTTGTCGAGTTCCTTCCAAATATTATACCGCTTGAGGATGAAGAAGTGTCAAAGCAACTTGAACGGTCTTTTAAGAAAACAGGCATGAATGTTATGTCCGGTTCATTTGTTGAAAAAGTTGATATAAATGGTGAGAAATGTAAAGTAACAGTGAAAACCGGTAAGGGGGAAAAGGAAATTGAAGCAGATATTGTGCTGTCTGCAGTTGGCATTTCTCCTAATCTGGAAAATATTGGTCTTGAGGAAATTGGTATTGAGATGGATAAAGACAAAGTAAAGGTTGATGAATATTACAAGACAAATGTAAAAGGAATATATGCCATTGGAGATATTGTACATGGACAATCACTTGCTCATGTTGCTTCTGCTGAGGGAATTATATGCGTTGAAAATATTTCCGGGAAAACACCTGGTCCGCTTGACTATGAAAATATTCCATCATGTACCTATACATCACCCGAAGTAGCATCGGTTGGTAAAACAGAAAAAGAGGCAAAAGAAGCAGGTTATGAAATCAAGGTCGGGAAATTTCCGTTTATTGCTTCAGGTAAGGCCAGGGCAATTGGTGAAAAAGAAGGTTTTGTTAAATTGATTTTTGATGCCAGATATGGTGAGTTGTTAGGAGGACATATGATAGGTGCCAATGTTACTGAAATGATCGCGGAAATTGTTGTGGCACGAAAACTTGAAATTACCGGCCCCGAATTGATCAAATCGGTGCATCCGCATCCAACAATGTCTGAAGCTGTAATGGAAGCAGCAGCAGCAGCATATGGTGAAGTAATTAATCTTTAAAAATCCAAAAAAATGAACATTAATCGTAGTGGTGCCAAATTTTCAAAAATTGTTGGTATAGGTCAGAAAATTAAAGAATTAAGCAGGAAAAACGAAAAAGAATACCTTTTTCTGAACAGGGGAGTCAATGCTGTTTGTAATATTGACCTTTCTGAGGTAATTGGAAATATTGATTTCAATAATGATAACATTCAGGTTTATCCTCCAATACCCGGATTCCCGGAACTTAAGGAAGCTATAAATGACATCTATTTTGATAAAAAAACATCCTCTGACAATATTACAATTACATCAGGCGGAATGAATGCACTCGATCTGGTGTTTCAATCAATAAAAGTAAAAGATATATATCTGCCTGCATTTTATTGGGGTGCATATATCCACATAATGACCATAAGGGGGATTAGCAGTTGTAATTATGATAGATTTGAGGATCTGCTTGAAAAAAACGAAGAACTGAAAGATTCTGCTGTTATTATTTGTGATCCGAATAATCCGGTAGGGGATAAATTCTCCGATGATAAAGTACTTAAATTGGTTGAAAAACTCAATGCTGAAGGTACAACAGTAATATTTGACAGTCCGTACAGAAGGGTCTTTTATAATGACGATGATGATTTCTATCAAAAACTCCTTCGGTTTAATAATGTAATAATAGTGGAAAGTTTTAGTAAGTCAGTAGGTTTAAGCGGTCAGCGTATCGGGTTTGTACATACCAATAATGCAGATCTGGTAGATGAACTTAAAATTCGCCTGTTGTATGCAAGTAATGGAGTAAATGCTTTTTCTCAACAACTGGTATATGAATTACTTACTTCAAAAGAGGGCAGGAAAGCAATTGATAATTTCAGGGAAAGGACCAGGAATGATATCGCGGAGAATATAAAGTACCTGGAGAAAACAGGTCTGTTGGCAAAGGAGTTCTATTTAAACTCTGATCCTATTGGGATATTTTGTATTGTTAATATGTCAGAAGATGAATTACTTGATAATTATATTGGGAGTGTATCTCTGAGTTTTTTTACCGGAATTGACAAGGAAAAAGCAAATAAATATGCACGAATTTGTGTTTCAGTCCCTCATGAGAAGTTTGTACGGTTCTTTAAATCCTTAGCTGAGAGGCTTAATTAGTGTCGTGTCAACGATAAACAGACGAGTAAGTTATTGTATTTTGGGCATATTATACTTTTTACTTTTAACTTTTAACTTGATTTTAGTTAGGGATAGTGTCAAGCAGCTTATGATTCTCAATAAGATATTCCCTCTTTTTTTTTAAAAAATCAAGATCCAGTTGGCCTTTTTTATATTGGATGGTTATTTGCTGTAGTTTAATATACTTCAGGAATGTTT
>JAUWPX010000112.1 GCA_030611395.1 Bacteroidota bacterium
AGGCACTGATAACGATTCTTCGGACAAGTTAGAGGACTTACGCAAAATTTACGGTTGGGAAACAGCTCAAAAAATATTTGATCATAAGATATGGCGTAACATGACCACAAGTATGGTTGAAAACAGTTGGGGACGTCCCGATAAAATTATCCGGAGAATTAACTCCGGACGGATTAAGGAAGAATGGTACTACCCATCAACATATCTAATTTTTATAAATGAAATATTAGTGGATTGGGGACCGGTAGAGTGACACCGGTCTGACCGGTGTGCTAAAAACCAGGCCAACCTTCCTCTTTTACATATTTCTGTGGTTCTCCACGGGTGCTTCTTCCGGAAAGGATATATTCTTGCAACAAGTTTTCCAGTTCTTCCACAACCCCGGGATACTGATCATAAACATTGTTTTGCTCAACTATATCCTTTTCAAGATCATAAAGTTGAACAGGAGGCAGATTCATCTCTTTTGCCTCTTCCGGTACAGGATAGCTCCATCCCCCTGATCCGGGACACATTATGAGTTTCCACTTTCCTTTTCGGATAGCAAATGAACCATTAACTGAATGATGTACAGTTGCTTCTCTTACAGGTTCAATATCTTCACCCAACAAAACCGGAAGAATATTATAACTATCTTCTCCTGTACTGTCCGCCAAATTTTCACCAACAATAGCTGCACATGTAGCCATAAGGTCTGTAAGACATATAGTCTGATCACTGATTGTGCCTGCTTTTACTTTTGCCGGCCATCGAACAATAAACGGCATACGATGTCCTCCTTCAAAAATATCAGCTTTATGGCCACGGAAAACATAGCTGGGATCATGACCGAATTTTTCGAGTTCATCAAATTGTGCCTCCGGAGAACAACCGTTATCACTTGTTAGAATAAAAAGTGTATTATCTTCAATTCCATGATGTTCCAGTGCATTCATCACTTGTCCTACTGTATAATCAACCTGCAGAACAAAATCACCGTATGGATTGGTGCCTGATCTTCCCTGAAATTCTTCTGTTGGAAGAATGGGTGTGTGAGGAGCCGGAAGTGCAAAATAGAGAAAAAATGGCTTATCCCCTCTTTCATCAACATGATGGTTTATAAAAGTAACAGCTTTTTCGGTGAGATGCGGCAGCACTTGCTCATGATCAAAATCACTTCCTGTTAAGCCTTTTCTCCACCAACCGTATTTAGTTTTGCTTTCAGTGTGTTTTTTCGGGACAGTAGTAGAACGGTCATTTTCAATATATACATAAGGAGGAATATCCAGGGAAGCAGTAATACCATAAAAATAATCAAACCCGCGTGTAACAGGTCCGTTTAAAACAGGTTTACTAAAATCAACACTATCAGGATCCTCATCAGAATATTGCCAGCCAAGACCCAAATGCCATTTGCCTACACAGGCAGTATAGTAACCATGGTCCTGAAGGAAAGAGCCAACAGTCATACGATCTTTTTCGATCAGGGCATCGTCCCAACTCCAGAGCACTCCGCTTTTCAACCGGCTGCGCCATGAATAACGCCCCGTTAGCACTCCGTAACGAGTTGGAGTACAAACTGCTGAGCCGGAATGGGCATCAGTAAAAACCATACCGGCTGTAGCCAGTTTATCCATATTGATTGTTTTCCATGCTGCATTTTCATTTATGGTTGAAACATCACCATAACCCATATCATCCGCAAGGATAAAAACAATATTAGGCAAATCATTTTGTCTTTTTTCTGAGGTACATTGAATGAATACTAAAAAGAAAAAAACAAAAACAATAAATATTTCTGAAAAAGTAAATTTTAATTTCATTGTCACTTTTTTAACTGAATAGAAAAACTTCCTGAATATAATTAAATAACAGGTAAATGAATGCTGCGAAAAAGAAGAAATGATTAAAATGCTTATTTTTTATCCTTTGGCCATTGAAATAGCCGGCATAAAACAACACCAATTGACATTCCCATTACCAGGACAAGCCAGAATCCTGCATGAGCAGGGCTTATCCCTATTTCTGAATAAAACACCAGGTATAAACAAAATGTGATCACAACCGGTAAAAACGGATACAAAATTGATTTTCGATTTCTCGTATTTTAATTCTTTTTAGAAATATAAATAAAGTCATCCTGTTACTTTTATCTGCTTCAGTGATGCAATAGTTCTTATTACTTCTTTTGTTTTTCTAACAGTTTTATA
The DNA here is from genome assembly GCA_030611395.1 of Bacteroidota bacterium. Lineage (GTDB taxonomy): Bacteria > Bacteroidota > Bacteroidia > Bacteroidales > VadinHA17 > JADFUQ01. Next base: position 2,190 of record JAUWPX010000112.1, read on the forward strand.
TGATGCCCAACGCAATTTCATTCTTAGATCATCATGATCAAATTTAAAATTAATAGCCAAAGGAGCTATTATAATCTCTCTTATGTCTTCAACCTCAACTATTTTGGGTTTCTTAAAAAAATGAGGTTTATATATAATCTGCCGGTCATTTATCTTAATATATTCATCAAATTTATGTTCAAATAACCGGAACCCAATTATTAGAAAATATATTCCAATAAATAAATTGGAAATTACCGAAAAAATAGTAAAATCAAACTCTTTTTCAACAATTGTAAAAACAAGAAAAAGAACACCTAATGATAAAAAGGAAAAGCCAAAGATCTTATAAAGCTTTCTGGTTCCGGGTGTAATTAAATAGTGACCAGACAGATTAATTGTTATTGTTTCCATTTTATTTCAGAGTTTTTAGGTTTTTTGTAATACTATCACCTTTTAGTTTTCCGGTTTATATTTCTTAAAGGTATAGATTTTCGTTTACAATCCACCGGTCTAACCGGTTTGTTAAAATCTCTTTTGCCATTTCGTTAAATTACCGGTAATTGACCGGAAATAATTCATTAGTATGGCACACCGCCGGAGTTCGGCTTTAAAAGGTTCTTTTAAGGAGAACAGGAAAGTATACCGGGATTTCGAAAAGAAAAAGATTATCTGATCATTTACTATACCAATGGTCCGGCTTTGTTTACTTCAGATGAAACGAAATCTTTGTATTGTTTGAAATTATCCCTGAACATTCCGGCCAGTTCTTTTGCCTTTTGATCATAATCCACTTTATCTTTCCAGGTATTTCCGGGACTCAGTATCTCTGATGGCACACCCGGACAGGATAAGGGAATACGAAGTCCAAAGACAGGGTCGGTTTCAAATTCAACATCTTTAAGTTTCCCTTCCAAAGCACTATTTAACAATGCCCGGGTATGCTGTATAGACATCCGGTGACCGGTTCCGTATGAACCGCCTGTCCAACCCGTATTCACTAACCAGGTAGTCACATTATGCTTTTGAAGCTTTTCGCCCAATAATTTGGCATAAACGCTGGGATGCTGAGGCATAAACGGCGCTCCAAAACAAGTGCTGAAAGTAGCCTGTGGTTCAGTGATGCCCCGTTCAGTTCCGGCAACTTTTGCGGTGTAACCAAGCAGAAAGTGGTACATAGCCTGTTCGGGTGTTAATTTGGAGAGGGGTGGTAACACACCGAAAGCATCGGCAGTAAGGAAAATAACATTTTTGGGATGCTCGCCTTTCCCTTCAGGGACAATATTATCCAGGTGTGTGATCGGATAGGAAGCTCTTGTATTTTCAGTAAATGATGAATCATCCAGGTCTGGCTTACGCGTATATGAATCAATAGATACGTTTTCCAATATAGTTCCATAGCGGCGGGTGGTGGCATAAATAGCCGGTTCGGCTTCCTTCGAAAGGCGAATGACTTTCGCATAACAACCGCCTTCAAAATTAAATATACCGTCCTCGCTCCAGCCATGTTCATCATCCCCGATAAGTGCCCTATCAGGATCAGCGGAAAGTGTGGTTTTACCCGTGCCGGAAAGCCCGAAAAACAAGGCTGTATCTCCCTCTTTACTTACATTGGCACTGCAATGCATTGGTAACACATTTTTATCCGGAAGCAGAAAGTTAATCAGGGTAAAAGCTGCCTTTTTCAATTCTCCGCCGTAACTGGTTCCACCAATCAGAATGAGTTTCTGACTCAGATTAAGTAAAATAAAAGCTTCGGAATTTGTCCCGTCCAGTTCCGGAACTGCGTGAAACTTGGGCAGGTCAATAATTGTATATGCCGGTATATGATTCTTAAGTTCATCCCGGTCTGTAATATTGATTAACATATTTCTGGCAAAAAGAGAATGCCACGCATACTCGGTAATAACGCGCAATGGTATGCGGTATCTTTCATCAACACCTATATAACAATCCTGAATAAAAATATCGTTTCCTTGCAAATAAGCCTGTAAGCGATGCCACATGTGAGCGAATTTCTCTTCATCAAAAGGACGGTTAACCGGACCCCACCAGATTTTATCTTCCGTAGTTGGTTCTTTAACGATGAATTTATCATTTGGAGACCGGCCGGTATAAGCTCCTGTACGAACTAACACCGGTCCCAGATGGGTTAACATCCCTTCCCTGCGGCGAATAATTTGCTCATACAACCCGGATGTGGTCAAATTCCAGTAGATAGTATTCAGGTTATGCAGATTGAGGTATTCAAGATCAAACTGTCCTTCAATTGCTCTGCTCTCCCTTTGTCCATGATTTAAATTTTCCATAACTCAAATAAGTTAAATTCGATTCCTTTTATATATTCAAAGCTATTAAATTTTTTAGTATTAAAAACATCATAAACAACGATGATTAGAAATGAACTATTTCTTAGTTGTTTGATTATAAACTAAAATGCTCTATTCAAATATTTAGAATAATCTTTTAATACAGGAGTGTACTCTTCATTAATTAAAGGCGATGAAATCATGAAATCAGCTGTCGAACGATTACAAGCCATGGGAACATTATAAAGAACAGCTATTCTCAATAGAGCCTTAACATCAACATCATGGGGTTGAGGCTGCATCGGATCCCATAAAAATACAAAGAAATCAATTTTACCTTCTGTAATCAATGAACCTAATTGTTGATCTCCTCCTAACGGTCCTGATTTCAATTTAGTAATGGTGTATTTAAAATTCTGATCTTTTTCAGCTATTCTTTCTAACGTTTCTTCTACCAATTTCCCTGTTGTTCCTGTACAGATGAGTTTATGGGGCACGAGTATATTCAAATTCCACTCAACCCATTCAATTAAATCGTTTTTTCTATTGTCATGTGCTACTAATGCTATATTTTTTTTTACGGTTTTCATGGTATTCTTTTTTTAAGCTTGCAAAAGTAACCTTTCGCTTAAATTTCACAAATAATTAAGTCATTCAGTAATTTTTATCTACTTTGAAGAGGCAAAAAAAATTTGCTTTTTTTATTTTTCTAACAGTTAATTGTAATTGTTTCCATTTTATTTAAGAGTGTTCAGATTTTCCGTGATATTACGCAAAAGCATCCCTCAACAACTCCAGGCTTTTAGGAACAGCAATTTCAGGTGATTCCTGTCCTTCAAATTCCAGGGAAATATAGCCGTTATAATTATGTTTTTTCAGGATACCGGCAATTTTTTTATAATCAATATCCAGGGTGTACCATTTTCCTCCTCCAAAATATGTTTTTGCCTGTACAAGCATTGCATACTGTGCAATCTGGTCAAACTGGGCATACTGATCTTCAAGGAAATTACCTGTATCAGCCGTTACCTGTAGCCAGGGAGACCCTATAGCATTTACTATCCGTAGAACCCCTTCTGCCGTTCTGCCTAATCCCCAGTGATTCTCCAGTCCTAAAACAACTCCGCACTCTTTTGCTTTCGGAATACATTTTTCAATTGAATCAATCACCCATTTGAAACCATCATCATCCGAGTATCCTTCCAACCGTGGTTCAATCCCCTTAAGAGTACGATCTAAATGTGATAACTTCAATTCCCGAAGATGAAATTTTAACAGAATTTGACTTGGAAGGTAAACCAATAATAGATAT
>JAUWPX010000194.1 GCA_030611395.1 Bacteroidota bacterium
CGGATTTGCAGGCGGATTTATTAATGATAATACAGGACCTGTTATTAATCTTTATATGAACGATTCATCTTTCAGAAATGGGGGAATAACAGATGACAGTCCTGTATTACTGGCATATATTCATGACCAGCAAGGTGTAAATACAGTTGGCAATGGTATAGGTCATGATATTACAGCTTATATTGATAATGATCAATCCACAATAATGATTCTAAACGATTATTATGAAGCTGATCTGGACAGTTATAAAAGCGGAACCATTCAATATCCTTTACATGATCTTGACAAAGGAGATCATACTCTTACACTAAAAGTTTGGGATATCAGCAATAACTCATCCGAAACAAGTATTCTGTTCAGAGTTTTGGATGAGGAAAAACTCCTTTTTGGGCAAGTCAGGAATTATCCAAATCCATTTTCAGACCATACTACTTTCTCGTTTGAGCACAACAAGGCTGGTGTCAATATGGAATTCACACTTCAGATATTTTCCCTGTCAGGGAATCTAATCAGGTCATTTGCAAGGCAAATAACACCCGGTGGGTACCGGACCGAACCTATTGTATGGGATGGAAGAAACGAAAATGGAAAAAAATTATCAGCAGGTATATATATATATCGCATAATTGTTCGTTCTTCTGATGGAACAAACCAGGAAGTATCAGGAAAAATGATTATGTTCTAAATCGAATTATCAAATTCACAATGGAATTAATATATTTGTCATCAAAAAAAAAGTATAGTGAAAAGATATTTTTTAAGTATTTCTGCAATTTTTTTCATCATTTTTGGAGTAAATGCTCAGATAACCACCGGTGAAGTAACCGGCGAGATTAACACGATTCAATCTGTTGTACCATTTCTTACTATTGCTCCCGATTCCAGGTCAGGAGCTATGGGAGACATTGGAGTAGCTACTTCACCTGATATTAATTCGCTTCACTGGAACCCTGCAAAATTCGCTTTTATTGACGGTGATGGCGGGCTGGGACTTTCCTATTCTCCGTGGCTCAGGAACCTTGTGCCGGATATCAACCTTGCATTACTTACCGCTTATAAAAGGATCGATGATAAGCAGGTAATTAGCGGATCATTGCTCTATTTCTCTCTGGGGAATATCACTTTTACAGATATTTTTGGAAATACTATGCGAAATTTTAATCCAAATGAGTTTGCAGTTGATTTATCGTACTCAAGAAAATTTTCAGATAATATTTCAGGAGCAATCGCTTTCAGGTATATCTATTCAAACCTAACAGGAGGAACACATGTGGGGGGAACTGAAACTAAACCCGGCACATCAATTGCTGCCGACCTGGCAACTTATTACCAGAAAGAACTTTCGCTATTTGACCAGGAGACTTTACTCCGACTGGGTTTAAACATTTCAAATATGGGCTCAAAAATGAGCTATACCGATGACCAGGATCCGGATTTTATACCAATAAATTTGAGATTTGGAGGTTCCCTGGAATTTGTACTTGATGAGTATAATTCAATTACTATAGCTGCAGATATCAATAAATTACTTGTTCCTACACCTCCGGTTTATGATTCCGCCGGGATTAATATTGTTTACGGAATGGATCCTGATGTAGGTGTTCCCGCAGGAATGATCCAGTCGTTTTATGATGCTCCGGGAGGATTTAAGGAAGAAATGCATGAAATAACCTACTCTTTAGGTTTGGAATACTGGTATTCCGGACAATTCGCTGTTAGAGCAGGGTACTTTAACGAACATGAAACAAAAGGAAACAGGCAATTTTTTACAGCAGGGCTTGGGCTAAAGTTAAATGTTTTCTCTCTTGATTTTGCTTACCTCATCCCTACAGCGCAAAACCATCCTCTGGCAAGAACCCTCAGGTTCTCATTATCCTTCGAATTCGACACTTTTAGAAAACTTAATAATCAAACTGAATAATGAATCTCCGGATTGGATTCGGTTACGATGTTCACCAATTGGCAAAAGGACACAACCTTTGTCTTGGGGGATTAGTTATACCGCACAATAAAGGAACCGTGGGACATTCGGATGGAGATGTATTGATACATTCGATATGTGATGCCTTGCTTGGTGCAGCAAACCTGCATGATATCGGTTTTCATTTTCCTGATAATTCAGATGAATATAAAGGGATAGACAGCAAGATTCTTCTACAAAAAACCATGAAACTACTTGACGACCAAAACTATAAAATAATAAATATTGACTCGACCATCTGCCTGGAAGAACCAAAAATTAAGGATTCAATACCTAATATGAAGAAAATTCTTGCCGGAGTTATGAAACAAAATGTTGAAAATATCTCGATAAAAGCAACTACATCAGAAAAAATGGGCTTTATCGGCAAAACAAACGGAATTGCCGCTTACGCCATTGCCTTAATTCATAAACCCGGGAAATAGTTCTTAACTTCAGCCTTCTGCCTTCTGCCTTTTATATCCTGTGAAATTCAGCCGAAACATTATCCTCTTCCCCACTACCATCTTCTACGTCATACTCGAAATTTATAACGCTAAAGTCACCGGCAATGGTTCCTTCACCGGATATTTCATTCCCGTTTACTACCTGAGTAGAAATATAGATTTTATATCCATTCAAAGCACCTTTTACTTCAATGCTATCGCCAAGATTATAAAAATTGCTTAAAATCAGTTCAGTACTATCAAAAGGCTCTTTGGCAATATCAACATAGAAATTAGACTTTCCATATATTGCACTAACTTCAGTACTCCTCCATGTATCAACAATATTATCCCTTGGATCATCACTGTTATCAGGATCAATATCCTCACCAAAATCACATGATGTAACCAGCAACATTACTGATAAGATGCCAGCTAGATTTTTAAATAATTTGTTAATCGGTTGATTATTCATAATGTAATAAGTTAAAAGTTATTTCCATTATTCCATTCTTCTACTACATTATCTACCAGCTCTTCATCTGCAACAACCGGAATTGTCACCTTCATATCCGGTCTTTTTTCCATCTCCCGTCTGATTGCAAACATAGCTTCATTATTCCTTGCCCAGCTTCGGCGGGCAATTCCATTATTAACATCCCAGTGAAGCATCCTCTTCAACCGGATATCAGCCTCATCAGATCCATCGAGCACCAATCCAAAACCGCCATTTATAACTTCACCCCAGCCAACACCACCTCCATTATGGAGCGAAACCCATGTAGCACCACGAAAAGCATCACCAATAACATTTTGAACAGCCATATCTGCAGTAAAAGAAGCACCATCATAAATATTGGAAGTTTCACGATAAGGTGAATCCGTACCGGAAACATCATGATGATCGCGACCAAGCACAATTGGAGCTGACACTTTCCCGTCACGTATCGCCTGGTTAAACTTCAATGCAATATTGGTCCTGCCCTCACAGTCGGCATAAAGGATTCTTGCCTGCGAACCAACTACCAGGTTATTCCGACCTGCTTCCTTTATCCAGTGAATATTATCCATCATCTGCCGTTTTATCTCGTCAGGTGCAGCAGATGCTAATTCCTCAAGCACCTGCCGTGCAATAATATCTGTTTGCTCAAGGTCCTTAGGATCGGAAGATGTGCAAACCCAGCGAAAAGGACCAAAGCCGTAATCAAAGAACAAGGGACCCATAATATCCTGTACATATGAATTATAATTATACGAACCGTCCTGCTTATAAATATCAGCACCTGCCCTGCCCGATTCAAGCAGGAATGCATTCCCGTAATCCCAGAAATACATACCACGCTTAGATAAAATATTGATAGCATCTACCTGCCGGCGCAATGATTCCCTTACTTTTTCTTTGAACTTTTTTGGGTTGTTTATCATCATCCCGTTCGACTCCTCAAAGGTAAGTCCAACCGGATAATAGCCACCTGACCAGGGATTATGTAATGATGTCTGATCCGATCCAAGTTCAACCCTGATATCCTCTTTCACAAACTTCTCCCAAAGATCAACAATATTCCCATAATAAGCCAGGGAGACCGGTTCTTTCAATTCCTTTGCTTTC
>JAUWPX010000027.1 GCA_030611395.1 Bacteroidota bacterium
CTTTACAACTATGAAAGAATTTCATAAAGCAGTGGACTCTTTGTTAGATATAAATATGAAAAAACTCATTCTTGATCTTCGTGGAAATGGAGGAGGATACCTTGAGACTGCAGTTAGTTTGGTTGATGAGTTTCTTACGGAGGGAAAGATGATTGTAAATATGGAAGGTAAACATGTGCCTAAAAAATCATTTCACAGTCATTCAGGAGGTAGATTGCTTGATAATAAGGTTGTTGTAATTATTGATGAAGGGTCTGCTTCTGCCAGTGAAATTGTTGCCGGGGCTTTACAGGATTGGGACAGAGGGGTTGTTATAGGACGAAGATCATTTGGGAAAGGATTGGTACAGAGGCCATTTAACTTACCTGATGGATCATTGGTCAGACTTACTATTGCCAAATATTATACTCCTTCAGGCAGGTTGATACAAAAGCCTTATGATGATGGTTTTGAAGAATATGCAAAGGATCTGGTTACAAGATATAATCACGGGGAGTTTGTTTACGCTGACAGTATTCACTTCCCTGACTCTCTTAAATATACTACATTGCTTAATAAACGGGTTGTGTACGGTGGAGGTGGTATCATGCCTGATGTTTTTGTTCCGCTTGATACAACGGGTAATACCGGCTACTACAGCGATTTATTGAGAAAAGGTGTGATAACAAGTTTTACACTTGATTATGTGGATCGAAACAGGGATAAAATGAACCGCATGTACAGTTCTTTTAGTGAATTCAGGGATCAATTTACGATTGATGACTCTATGCTTAAAGATCTGTTAATTGCTGGCGAAGATGAAAAAATTGAAAGAAATGAACCGGAGTTTGAACAGTCAAAAGAACAAATCAAGGTGATCTTGAAAGCATTGATAGCAAGAGATATCTGGGATATGAGCGAGTATTATGAAATTGTTAATGAAAAGAATAAAGCATTTAATAAAGCGATAAGTATTCTGAAAAATGAAGAAATTTTCTTTTCAACAATAGATCCCGGGTTAGTATCTAAGGATCTTCATTAAAAAAGAACATAGTTTCACAAATTGATTAAAAAAATACCTTAATTTTCAGGTTTCATAAATAATTAGTTAATAATCGGCAGTTCACAGTCGGCAGTCCACAAAAAAGTAAATAACAATCAAACAATTATAACACATACTTAATCATATGATTTAAAATTCTGATAAGTATAAATAACCAAGTCTTCAGATTGCCGACTGCCGATTGAAGATTGCCGACTTAAAAATACAAAGCATAATGAAATTAGCCATTATCATGCCATAAACATTGAAATTCCGATACATTTAATTATACTTATATGATTCAGGTTTTCCTGAGCTGGGCAGGTAGTAATGCAGATTTACTTATTGAATTTTTCGGTTTTTTAACGGCACTCGTTTACCTGTTCTTTTCAATAAAACAGAAAATCTGGTTATGGCCATTTGGCATCTTAACCTCATCATTATACATTTATATATTCTATATTTCAAGTCTGTATGCCGATATGGGTTTGCAGATTTATTACGTTTTAGTTAGTTTTTATGGCTGGTATTTTTGGGTTCATGGGATAAACCATAATAAGGATAGCAATCTTTCAATTTCAACCCTTTCAGGTTCTTTGGCTCTTAAATTGTTAGTGATATTATTTGTTATTTACTGGATAATTGTATTTATACTTATGAAAGGTCCGGCTTATCTTGGCATGCCTCCATCTGACCTTCTTTACTGGGATGCTTTTACAACATCAGCAAGTATTATTGCAACATGGATGCTTGCCAGAAAAATAATTGAGCATTGGATTGTCTGGATAATTGTTGATTCTGTGTCATTTGGTTTGTATATTTATAAAGAATTATATATTACTGTTGTTTTATTTCTGATTTATACTATTCTTGCATTTGTTGGATTCTATGAATGGAAAAAAGATTTAATAAAAATAAGCCAAAGTACAGAAAGATAGTCGTGACCGGTCCTGAATCAACCGGAAAGACATGGTTGGCGAAGCGATTAGCCAGTTTTTACCAGACTGACTGGATTACGGAATATGCCAGGGAATATGTTGAGAACCTGAAAAGAAAATATAACTATTCTGATTTAGTCGTTATTGCTCAGTATCAGGTTAATGTTGTGAAAGATTATAAAGGGAAAGTTAACAGGTTCCTTTTTTTTGATACTGACCTTATTATTCTTAAAGTCTGGTTTGATGTTGTTTATAACGAGTGTCCTGCCTGGCTGTCTGAGAGTATTGCTAATCGTAATATTGACCTTTACCTGCTTTGTGACACTGATATTAAGTGGGAATATGATCCTGTGAGAGAGAATACCGATCAGAACAGGGAAGTACTTATTAAAATGTATAAGCAGGAAATTCAGAATTCCGGTGTTCCATTTGTTATGATCAGAGGAAAGGATAATGCCAGGTTAGTGAATGCTGTTAAAACGATTGAAGATTGGAATAATGGAATAATGAAGAATTAACCGCAGAGGTCGCAAAGAAGGCGCAAAGTTCGCATAAGAATATATTAAAGACAATTAAAGCAGTAATGGGAAAATATAGTGATGTCTATATTGCGAAAACAATGCAGGGACTTGAAGAAGTGCTTGCAAAGGAACTTAAAGACTTGGGTGCATGCAGGATAAAACCTGGTAGAAGAATGGTTGAATTCTCAGGTGGCATGAATATTGTCTATAAAGCTAATTATTGGCTTCGGACTGCTCTTCGGATTCTTGTACCTATCCGATCATTCAGGGCTATAGATGAACATCAGCTTTATACTGAAACGAAAGCCATTAATTGGGAAAAATATTTGAGCCTCCAACATACTTTTTCTGTTGATTCGGTAATATTTTCAAAATACTTTAACCATTCACATTATGTTGCTTTGAAGGTGAAGGATGCTATTGTGGATCAGTTTCGGGAGAAAAATGGCCGGAGACCGTCAGTTAACAGCAAGGATCCGGATATAAAAATTAATATTCATATAAATATTGATAGATGCACAATTTCACTTGATAGTTCCGGTGAATCATTACATAAACGAGGTTATAGGGTTGATCAACACAAAACACCACTGAATGAAGTTCTGGCCGCGGGGTTGATCATGTTATCCGGTTGGGATAAAAAAACAAATTTTCTTGATCCTATGTGTGGTTCGGGAACTTTTCTTATTGAAGCGGCTATGATTTCAAGAAATATTCCCCCTGGATATTACAGGAAAAAGTATAGTTTTATGAACTGGCTTGATTATGATCCTGAACTGTACAAGGATATTCAGGTAAGCCCCTATTCAAAACAATATAAACCAAAAATACTTGGAAAAGATATTTCATTCCATGCAATTGCAACTGCAAGAGAAAACATCCGGAGGGCAGATCTGATGTCATCTATATCTCTTGAGGTTGGCTCTTTTGAAACAACCGGAGCTCCATGGATTTCAGGGTTTATTATTATAAATCCGCCATATGGTGAAAGGATCAAGGTTGCTGCAATAGGAAAGTTATACAAAACAATTGGGGATCATCTTAAAAAGGAATTTCCCGGATATAAAGCATGGATATTTAGTTCGAATTTTGAAGCACTTAAGCAAATAGGTTTGCGTCCGACAGTAAAAAAAATACTTTTTAACGGGCCTCTTGAATGTAAATTTATGGGATTCGAAATGTACGAGGGATCAAAATGAGAAACAATTTTTATATTTATTTGTTGGAAAACCAATTTTATCGTATATTTAATTTTAAATATACTTATCTGTTTTTTTGAATTTTTCAGATAAGATATTACTTTTATTGTTTCTTTACTTTGGTTATGTAAGTTCTATTTTATTATATTTGTCAATGAATGGTTTTTATTAACCTGGCAAGGGAGTACGAAAACTTTTAGCCTCAATGAGTTTTAATTTTCAGGAGTACTTTGATGAATTAAATGGCGGGGATGTATTATTTTCCTTCAAGGGAAGTATAACTACAGACCTGATAAATAATGTATTAGATTCTGTTGAAGTTAAGCTTCAGGATTCTGATGAGCAGTCAAAAATACGAAAGAAAGTTTATAATGTTCTGGTAGAGGGCTTGCAGAATTTATATCATCACAATGATGATTTGCCAAATTCTTACAGAGAGAAGTTTGAAGACGGTTTTGGTGTCCTGGTTATTAAGAAACTTGATGATTGTTATAAAATTTCAACAGGAAATTTTATTTTCACTGAGAATATTAAAGAATTAAAAGGCAGGATTGATAGGATAAATTCATTGTCGAAAGAGGAGTTAAAAGAGGAGTATAAGGATATACTTAATAACCAGAAAATGTCGGAAAAAGGTGGAGGGGGTCTTGGATTAGTTGATATTGCCCGCAAAACAGGAAATAAACTAGGTTATATGTTTCATAACTTTGATGAGAAGTATTATTTTTTTAGTCTCGATATATCTATTTCAAATTAATTTTTTTAGAAATTTTAAAAATTTATAATATGGAACCCATTTCATTTGAAGGAACCCCGAAAACACCCACTGTTAATTTTAATGCTGATACTGGGATTGTTGAAATTAAAGGGAGATCTATTCCTGAAAATTCTATTGAATTTTACAAACCGTTAGTTGATTGGCTTGAGGAGTATAAAGAAAATGCACAACCAATGACAAAAGTAATTATTCAACTGGAGTATTTTAACACCAGCTCGTCAAAATGTATACTTGATGTTTTTAAAAAACTTGAGGCTGTACATAAAGCGAAAAACCCGGTTGAAATTCATTGGTACTATGAAGAGGATGATGAAGATATGTTGGAAGCAGGTGAAGATTATGAGTCGATTATCAGAGTACCTTTTAAGATGGTAGAAATTGTTGATTAATATTTATTAAATAACAAAAAAAGGAGGTTGTTTAACCTCCTTTTTTTTGTTAATATTTTGACTAATCTCCAAACTTATTGCCAATTTGTTCAAAAAAATCAAGTCCTCTTTTTAGCAATCTTTTGTACAGAACAAGATACAAGAGTATGGTCATAATCCAAATGACTATTACATTTATCCATAATGTGCTGAAATTACTGCCAAATAAATTCTTGGTTGGTGCATAGAAATGCGCTTTAATAAGTGGATGCTTTGGGTCAAGATATATAGGGTTCCACTTTTGAACTAATTCCCCCTTGAATTCTATAATCCTGTCTTTTTCCTTTTCATTCGTAACAAACTCCTTAAGCTGGTCGTTGGAATGCTGTCGTTTTACTTTTAAAAATGCCTCTTTATCTTTCTTTTCTAACCCTGATATTATTTTATCCTTTCTGTTATTAGCTTTATTATACAGTGCGATATAGTACTTTTTATTTAATTCTAAGTAGTCGTTAGTGGCTTCTAGAACTTCAGAAGTAATCTTTTCCGCGTATAAATAATCAAGATATTCAAATTTCACCTTTGGGTTATTTAGTAATTCTTTACCAATTTCATTACGAAGAACTAACAAATCCTGTGAAAAATTTTTCATGTCTTTTTCGTCCCTACTTATTGCACGGGATATATTACCGGTTTTCTTGTTCATTGCATTATACCAGTATGTTTTTTTATAATTAGCTTTACTCATTGTTTTATCGTAAATATAAAACTGTTTCTGGTAATCATTATTTTTGAATTGGTGAACAGCCAGGGCTTCATATCCCCACCTTGCTGTGATAAATTCTCCGTAAAATGGAATATGACTGGGAGAAGAGACAACAGGATTTAACTTTTCGAATTTTACCAAGACACCGCTTAGTATCATCTGCGGGATGACCAGGAAAGGAATGAGCATATAAATGGTTACCACAGTTTTGAAACTGTCAGAAATAACGAGTCCAAGCACATTAGCCGAAGCCCAGACACTGAATATCACTATCCAATAAGTAAAATACATGCCTTTGATCTCCATAATAGCGTTACCAACCATTACAAAAGCAAATGCCTGAATGGCTGATATTACGAATAACACAGCTACTTTTGAGAATAAATAACTGGTCCAGCTTAAGTTTAGGAATTCCTCTCTTTTTAATATTTTCCTGTCTTTAATAATTTCTTCGGCACTTACCATAAGTCCCATGAAAATGGCAACAATAACCGACATAAAAATGTAAACAGGCAAATTGCTGTTATCCAAAAGTGTGTATCCTAATTTATTAGTGGCACTTTCATCCCAGTATTTAATCAGGAAAGCCAGGGCGAAAGCCAATACGGGTGCTTCCAGAAAAGTAAGAACAAGATATTGGGTATCAGCGAGTTTTGATAAAACATCTCGTTTAATGAAAATTGCGAATTGTTTAAATTTATTGGGTGTTTTGAAGTGTATTTCCGGAATTTCTTCAGCCGGTTCTAACTTTTCTTCATTTTGTTTTAATGATTTTTTGTAAAAGTCGTTCCATTCAGTAGGTGATATTTTTCTGGTATTGGTTACTTTACCGTACTCGTCCAGTACATTCGATTCGACAATGTTGAATACCTGTTCCGGATTTACATTACCACAATCTGCACATTCACTCTCGTTCCAGTTTGCATAATGTGCTTTGTCTTTGAAATAAACGATTGATTCAATTGGATCACCATTGTATATTAAGAAACCTCCGGTATCAAGAATAATAAGCTTATCAAACATCTTGAAAATATCGGAAGAGGGTTGATGAATAACGACAAAAACAAGCTTTCCCTTAAGTGCCAGTTCTTTTAACAGATCAAGAATGTTTTCTGAGTCACGTGATGAGAGTCCTGAAGTTGGCTCATCAAGGAAAAGTACTGATGGTTCACGAATTAATTCAAGCGCTATATTTAATCTTTTCCTTTGTCCGCCACTGATTTTTTTGTTAAGCGGACTCCCGACCTTCATGTCTCTGATTTCAAATAATCCAAGGTTTTTCAGAACTTTGTTAACCGTCTCAATAATTTCTTCTTCTGTATAATTACCAAAACAAAGTTTTGCATTATAAAACAAATTCTGATATACTGATAGTTCTTCAATTAACAAATCGTCCTGTGAAACAAAACCAATAAGACCTTCAATTTGTTCAGATTCCTTATGGATATCTACTCCATTTATTAGCACCTGCCCGCTGGTTGGTACATTTGTGCCATTCAGAACAAATAACAAGGTTGATTTACCAGCGCCACTTGCACCCATTATACCAACAAGTCTGCCGGATTCTTCATCAAAACTTAATTTGTGAATACCCAACTTTCCTCCTTTAAATCTGTATTCAATATCCTTAACCTGGTATATAATTTTTGATTCTTTTAGTTCAGGTCTGAATTGACTAATAACATCACTGTAGTAAATAGGTTGTGTTTTTGGGTCGCGGATAGAGGAACCCGGATTAAACACAATTACCCTGTCTTCCTGGAGAAGTTGCCCGTTCATATAGAGTTCACTGTCTCCCATATATCTTAAAACATACATGTTCGCAGAGAGTACATTAAGAACCCTGATCTGTCCAATTAATGATTTAACAACAAGGTGTTTCGTATTCGGGTGGGAGAAGGCTTCCTTATTGTCAAGAATCAGAACATTGGGAGAATCTGGTAGTTTGTCGAAACTATATAATACAAATGCTTCAATAGTGCCGTATTCTTCTGTTGAAATGTTAAAAGTGTCTGAAACAGTTTTTATGAATTCCAGTTCTTGATCTGATACTACATCTCCATCAGATTTTGAAAATTCGAATAGCTGGATAAGTACAATTATCTTCTGTTGTTGAGTAAGTTGATTGTTTATCTCAGTACAAATTTTTAAAACCCTTACAGAGCTTGCAGAAATTTGCACTCTTTGTTTTCCTTTTTCCTTTTGTTTATTCTGATAAATGTTATAGAAGTTGTCAAAAACCTCAATATATTCCTTTACCAATTCCTGGTTAAGTTGATTGCGTAAAAATGTCTCAACAACTGTGCGCCTGTCTGTATCATTACTGGCAGGCCTTGCAATTATTGCAAAAAGTTGCATTAGAGCTTTTAATATTTGTGCACTCATAATATATCAGTTTGTGATGACTAAAATACTTATAAATTTTTTAAAATTTCTAAAATATGATCATTTTAATACAAATCCGGCAAATATCAATTAAGCAAGTAAGCAAAAAACATTATAATTATCAATAAAATAGCCTGACTTTCGTTCAGGAGTGCGTAAATATTAAAAAGCAAATGGATTATTTTGTTTATCCGGGACATCCTCATAATGTAAGGGGAGTAGACAGAGTGCACCTAATGAGAAAAGTGTCAGAGTATTTTATTGATAATTTGTAAAACCCGGGAGTACTTTCATTGAAAATAGCAGCAGGATCATTTGCCTGAACCTGTTTCTGACTGGTTTTGTTATTTGGAGATGTCTTTGTTTGTATTAAAATAACGGAGGTAAATAACAACTGAAAAATTATATTCATCACGATTTATTCCCAGCTTAACTTTCTTCCCCGGCTTTTTATAGAAAAATTCATATATATCGTTTATTGATAAATTGTAAGTGTGGTTGTTATTTATGTACTTTATTTCATCTCCTCTTCTAAGTCCTGCATCCTCTGCAGGCGATCCTTTTCTAACATGACTTATAACGTAATATGGTAGTCCGGGTATAGGGGTTTCAATATCAATTCCGCAACGGTTTACTTTGAATGGATCATTGAAGTTATTGTTTTTCGCTAATGTGATTTTCTTATTTGGATAATCTATGATTACATTGAAACGACGCAGTAATTCTGCCCCTAATGTACCATTTCTATAATCTAATCCCTTTGATTGTCCTGCTGACATTGAATCAGGAAAGGCTACTATAGGATCTGAAAAAACGAAATTGCCTATTTGTACTTCAGGAATTTTTCCAAGTTTACCGAAAATATCCCCATTTAATCCCTTACCCAAAAAGACCTCAGTGGTTGCATCCGGTACTTTTATTAGTGTATCAGAAAAAGTATCAAGCCAAAGAGAGTGACTTGCTCCTGTATCAACTAAAAGCTTTACAGGGATTCTGGTGCCATTGTTCATTAAAATATATGCAAGAATATATGGTTTTGTATTATGAATTATGAGAGGTAACGTTTCATTTTTTCTACTACTTTGAAAAATCCACCATCCCTTTTTATATTTATATGTCTCAGGATCATGGAATGAGATAATTTTTTTGGAATAGTCTATTTCGACAATAAAATTCACAAAAATATTATATCCTAAAAGTCCATGTATCCTGGTTCCAAATACTGAAGATAAATCAAAAACATTTTGCAGAAGTATTATCATGTCCTGATTTGTGGCACGTATATTGGAAACATTGAAATTATTTCCGGAGGAATGCAGAGCATCAATAGGCTCACCTTGTCCTAATCCATTTAATTTAACCTGCCTGGTGTAGTTTAATATAAGACTATCACCAATCGAAAGTTCTGTCATAATAGATATACCGACACCGGTATCAAGGATAAACTGTAATGTATCTGAATTATTTATAACAACCGGAAGAATAATAAGGTTGTTTATGAATTTGAAAGGGAAAGAAACAGATTTTTGTGCGGAATTTATAAATGATAAATTTTGTATCTGATTCTGAGCATATAACGGTGTATTAGTACCTCTAAATAAACTGAAGCAAGCAAACAATGAAAACAGGAATATGTTAAATATTCTTCTTATATTTAAATACTTCATTTCGGCTATAGATTCTTTTTATTAATAATAACTGATCATATTTTGTGCCAATTATATTAATTACCTTATCAATAAAAAGTTACAATAGATTGAATAATTTCTACAGGTTAACTACGTGAACGGTTCTGATACATTATGTGTACATATATGAACAAATTTAACAATTTTGGAGAAATAAGCAGATATGAAAATACTGCAAATGGTACTGTGTAAGTATCGTTAAACTTACTACGTATAAGTTATAACTCTTTGGAAAGATGAAGGATACTGGTTGTATGGGCGAAGCGACGAATGGAGGATAAACAAAAACGCTTCATTATTCAATCCAACCTATTATTCCATTGAAAAACTCCTGATACATTCATCAACAGTGGGGTGAATCTTGAAAATATTGTGTAACTGCAATAGCTTAAACAATTCCATTACCTCGTCTGCGATATTACA
>JAUWPX010000273.1 GCA_030611395.1 Bacteroidota bacterium
CAGGTCATAATTACCTGCTTTCAGGTCAATTTCATCTTTTTTGATGTTATTTTTTGTTTGAAATCCATTGAACAGTGTAAAGTTCGAGTTCAGCGATAAATTACTGCTTGAATTATTTTGTTCAATATAATCGTATGAATACGGATCAACCGACCTTCCGAAATTGAAACTCTGACTGCCCGAAGCAGTAACTGAAGGTAGTAATCCTGCTTTTGACTGCTCCAGATTTATCTCATCCAGTTTACCGGAGAGTTTCTTCTGATTAAGTGAAATATTATTCTGCAAGGACAGGTCAATGCATTCCTCAAGAGTCCACACTTTTTGTTGTGCTTTTAACCCGGGAAATAATAATAGGAAAAAAATCCCCGCAAATATGACTTTTTGTATGTTATTATTCATCTCTGTTTGTTTTGACTAATCGTTAGACAACTCAATAAGAGGGTTTATTCCCCTAAAATGAAATTTTAACCGGGTGTTATTGGATGAAAAAGGATTTTGTGAACGAAGTGAAGCAATCTCCCCCGGCTTTTCGTAAAGCTCATGACGGTCTAAAGGGAAAAAATACATGAAGAAATGTCGCAATTAAACTTTTGGCTTAATTATTGAATAATAGACAAGTGCAGTTAAGATAATATTTCCATGTACATTTTGTCAGTTAGTTGCAATAATCAATATTATTACTTATTTTTCCTTTATGAACATATCTTACATACGTAAACATACATCAAACATTAGCAATCTGGTTGCACGGAAAAGAGTTAAGGAATCACTTGAATTACTTGGCAAACTTGTTACCGAATCAGGAATGGGTGATCTTAATTCTGAACTGGAGAAACTGGAATCCACCTACGAGAACATGCTGAAGTACACACTGGAAGGGATTAAAGATCCTGAAAGACAAAAGATATACAACCGTCTGCTGGTTTCCATCCTGCAGTTAAATAACCAGGTAAAAGAAATCCTTCTTTCAAAAAACTCGGGATGGCGTCTTTACGCGTATAAGTCTGATCTTAAAACAAAACAGAAACTTTCAGGTAAAACTGTTGCTGAAAACCTGAATGACCTGAGTTTCAATAAGGAACTAAAGAAAGTCATTAAAGAAAATTTTACTCTGAGTTCTGATCCTACATCAGAAGATGTAAAGGAATTCGAAACACTGGTAGCAAATATCTTTGACCATCTATGGCTAACTGACAAATATTCAGATGGGGATTTGGAACTGGCAACAATGTTAAGAAAAAATCAAAATTTCAGATGGCACGATAAGAGCCTTTTTGTTAGTGCAATAACTCTCAGTCTTCTTAGGTATTTTGATCTCCATAAATTCAATATCCTCTTTGATTATTATATTAATAATACCAGGGAGGTAAGTCAGCGGGCACTAATAGGCCTGGTTTTCACCCTGTACAAATATGATCAGCGGTTATATTTGTATCCTGAAATAATCAGCCGGCTGAAAACACTTAAAGATAAAAAGGGGATTCAAAAAGAAATAGAGGCTATTATCATCCAGGTAATACGATCGAAAGAAACCGAAAAGATATCCAGGAAATTAAGGGATGAGATAATTCCCGAAATGGCTAAACTTCAGCCAAAACTGGAAGACAAACTGGATCTGAAAAACCTTGTACCGGAAGACCTGATGGATGAGAAGAACCCTGCCTGGAAAACTGTTTTCGAGGAATCGGATGATCTGTTTGGAAAAGTAGAGGAATTCACGAAATTGCAGATGGAAGGTGCAGATGTCTTTATGACAGCTTTTGCAAATTTAAAAAACTTCGATTTCTTCCAAAAAACTATTAACTGGCTTTTGCCATTCTTTCCCGATAACAAAATGATTGATGAATCATTATTGTCTGAAGAAGATAGTTTCGATAAAAGTGCTTTTGTAGACGGACTTTACCATACAGGTTTCCTCTGCAATTCTGATAAGTACTCATTTATGCTGAACGTTAAGCGAATGCCGGAAATGCAAAAGAAAATGATGCTTGAACTGTTCAATGCTGAAATGGAAGGAATGAATGAAATGGCTGAAAGCGACGAACTTATTGATCAGTTTAAGAAAGATAAAGTTATTTATACCCAGTATTTGCAGGACCTTTACCGTTTCTTTAAACTCCAGCCCGACAAATCAGAGTTTGAAGATATTTTCTCCGGCGATCTAAACCTCTACAATTCCACTTTTTTCACCATCCTTGTCGATGATACAATTATACTTAGAAATATTGCCGAATATTATTTTGAAAAAGACTATTTCGGGAATGCATTAGAGATATACGATAAGTTGCATAAACAGGGGGTGAAAAGTTTTGAGATAATTGAAAAAATTGCCTATTCATATCAACGGCTCAGGAATTGGGATCTGGCTCTTGAATATTATAAGCAAGCCGAATTATTTGAAAAGAACCGTTTATGGGTTATGAAAAAAGCCGGATTTTGTCACCGAAAACTGGGACAAACAAAAAAAGCCCTTGAATATTATAAAGAAGCTGAAAAGATTGATCATGAAGATCTTTATATTCAAGCTACTATTGGTCGTTGTTACCTCGACCTTAAAGATTACGAAACAGCTCTTAAATACTACTTCAAAGTAGAATACCTTGATCCTTCAAAAAAGAATGTATTACGACCGATCGCATGGTGTTACTTTATGACAAATAAGCTTAAAGAATCAAAGAAATACTATTCTAAACTCTTTAAACATGAAGCAAACAAGTATGACTATATCAATTTTGGTCATGTTGAATGGTGTCTTGGGAAAAAGAAAGAAGCCATTGAGCTTTACGCGAAAAGTATCCGGGAAAAAGACAATAACCTGAAACTGTTTATGGAATCTTTCCACGACGATGAGCCAATACTTATTCAAAAAGGAATTGATCCGGATGAAATCCCTATTATACTTGATTACCTGCAGTATCAAATGAAGAGGTGATACAGGTCCATAACCCATGTCAGCCTCACCAATAATTTTGTTATACTTTCATAAAACATGTTGTATAGCATAAAATATAAGAAGAGGCAAACTTGTCTTTAGGTTTTTTATGGCGTAACTTGTTTTTTTTAAACAAACCGACATTATCACTTTATTCTAATTGGTTAAGGAAACCAAATAACCCTTTTTGAGGTTATACACATAATAATTGAAATCTATAATAACTATCCAATAATATTAA
>JAUWPX010000369.1 GCA_030611395.1 Bacteroidota bacterium
ACCTGCCGGAAATGAACCATCTTCTCTGCCAACAAACGCACTTACAGGAACCAGGTCGCCTTCAAGACGGTTGATCCGGTCTGCTACATCACGTACAAATTCAGGAACATTTTTTCTTTTTTCCAGAACTTCAGGTTTCAAATCTTTCCATTCCGGTGGTACATTAACTTTAATTACATCACCCCCCTTATCAACGGCTGCCCAATTCATATTAACAATTTTTTCCCCCTTCATGCCGTATGTTTTCTTAATCAAATTCTTCATCTCTTTCACAGATGAATCATAAGGAATCACCTCAGAAACTTTAAAGAAAGCTGCTTGCATAATAGAATTGGTTCGATTACCCAACCCTATTTCTTCTGCAATTTTTGTTGCATTGATTATATAAAAATTAATCTCTTTTTCTGCAAGGATTTTCTTTATTGAATCAGGAAGTTTATTCTTTGTCTCCTCCCCATCCCAAATACTGTTAAGAAGGAAAGTTCCACCTTTCTTAATACCTTTCAAAATATTAAATTTATTTAGATATGCCGGAACATGACATGCTACAAAGTCGGGAGTGTTTACATAATAAATCGACTTGATTGGATGATCACCAAACCGCAGGTGAGAAATTGTACTGCCACCCGATTTCTTTGAGTCATATTCAAAGTATGCCTGGCAATATTTATCGGTTGATTCACCAATTATCTTAATCGAATTCTTATTAGCTCCAACAGTCCCATCGCCTCCAATCCCATAGAATTTTGCTTCATAACTTCCTTCAGGAGCAACAACTACATCCTCAAGAATAGGCAATGAAGTAAATGTTACATCATCATAGATACTAATAGTAAAATGATTTTTTGACTCTTTTTTCTTTAAATTATCAAAAACCGAAATAATATGAGCCGGTGTTGTATCTTTCGAGCTTAAGCCATATCTTCCTCCGATTATCTCAGGTGTTTTTTCTTTTCCGTAAAAAAGATTCCTGACATCAATATATAACGGCTCTCCATTTGCACCCGGTTCTTTAGTACGGTCTAACACAGTAATCTTCTTTACTGTTTCAGGTAGAACGTTAAAAAAATACTTTTCTGCAAATGGTCTGTAGAGATGAACTGAAATCAGTCCGACTTTTTCCCCTTTTTTATTCAGATAATCCACAACTTCCCTGATGGTATCTGTAACCGATCCCATCGCTATAACAATATTTTCGGCATCAGGTGCTCCATAATAATTAAAAGGATGATATTCCCTGCCTGTGAGCTTTTTGATCTCCTGCATATATGCTTCAACCTGGTCAGGTACCGGTTCATAAAACTTGTTTATTGCTTCCTTAGCCTGGAAGAAAATATCCGGATTTTGAGCAGTACCTCTTGTAACGGGGTGCTCCGGGTTAAGAGCATTATTTCTGAATTTTCCAAGTGCATCATAATCAATAAGTTTAGCAAGCTCGTCCTGATCAATATCTTCAATCTTCTGGACCTCATTGGATGTTCTGAACCCATCAAAAAAGTGAAGGAACGGCAAACTGGTTTTTATTGCAGTAAGGTGAGACACTGCCGCAAGATCCATAACTTCCTGAACACTACCACTTGCTAACAGGGCAAACCCTGTCTGGCGGGTTGCATAAATATCGCTATGATCACCAAAAATAGAGAGAGCATGAGCAGCCACACTACGGGCGCTTACGTGAAACACGGCTGGTAAAAGCTCTGCAGCTATCTTATACATATTGGGAATCATTAAAAGCAGTCCCTGAGATGCCGTATAAGTTGAAGTAAGAGCACCTGCTTGCAGTGAACCATGAACCGCACCGGATGCGCCTCCTTCTGACTGCAATTCAGACACTTCAACTTCCTCTCCAAAAATATTCTTCCTGCCATTAGCAGCCCACTCATCAACGTTTTCTGCCATAGTGGAGGATGGAGTAATCGGATATATACATGCAACCTCACTGAACATATATGCTATATGCGAAGCCGCAGTATTTCCATCAAGTGTGATAAATTCTTTCTTTTTTGTCATTTTTATTCTCTTAAATATGTTATAAACAAATTATTATTAGAATGATACAATAGGTTTACCCAC
>JAUWPX010000187.1 GCA_030611395.1 Bacteroidota bacterium
AGATCATAACCAGCCGTACCAGCCAAACCTTAAACCGGTAATCGGGAATGCCAAAGAGTAACTCAAGCACATTCGCATCAGCATCTTTTTGAATGCCAAACACAGTAGGGTAAAATATTAATAGAATTCCGGGGAACAGCATAATGCCGTAAATAAATGCCTCATCCAGGGAGGCGTTATCGAAAATAGCCTGTAAGCTGATAAATACATAGAACCCAAATGCAGCAAGCAAAAACCAAATGAACTGGCCAGCGAATATGATCTTCATGTTGTACTTGATGATCTTCCTGAATAGGGTCCAGTTATTTATGAATTTTCGCATTTTATTCGCGGTTTTACATTAATTTGTTGCTACAGTCATATCATTCAGCAGGCACAGATATGCATCTTCAAGCATAGGCACCGCCGGTTCTGCCTCTTTGACGGGCTTCTTTTCAGAGATCATCCTGATTTTTATTTGATCCCCGTCACGTATATGGGATACAATGTGCTGTTTGTTTTCCAGCTTCTCAAATTCTGAAGCCGGTACTTTGAAATGCCATACCAATCCCCTCGCCTGCTCAGACATTTTATAAGGAGTTCCTGTGTATTTGAGCAAACCCTTATTAATTACTGCAACATTGTTGCATGAACTGGAAATATCTTCAATGATATGTGTAGAAAACAGCACCACACGCTCACGCCCCAGTTCGACCAGCAAATTCCTGAACCGTATCCGTTCACGCGGATCAAGTCCTGCCGTTGGTTCATCCACCACCAAAATTCGTGGAAGGTGTATCAATATCTGGGCAATGCCAATCCGTTGTTTCATGCCTCCTGAATAGGAGCCTATTTTTTCATTCCGGTGCCTGTACATTTGTACCGATTTAAGAACATATTCCAGGCGTTCGTAACGTAATTTACGGTCATGAAGACCTTTTAAAATGGCTTGATAGTCCAGGAACTCCCAGGAAGTCATTTTTTCGTAAGTACCAAATTCCTGGGGCAGGTACCCGATAAGTCCCTGCAGCTCTTCTCTTTTCTCGAGTGTGTCGAAGCCATTGATCCATATCTTTCCATAACTCTGGTCTAAAATACCACAAACAATGCGCATTAGCGTTGATTTTCCTGCACCATTTGGCCCGAGTAAACCATACATCCCTGTTCCAATATCGAGGGATATGCCACTCAGTGCTTTAAAAGCTTCGTTTTGTTTACCGATAACCGGAATTTGCTTAATAAGTCTGTAGAATCCCCTTCTCATTCCGCCAAATCTTCCGCTAATCCGGTCAATATTTACTTGCTCACTGTATAAAACTTTTGAAATAGAGTACACACCAAGTCCGCAATACCACAAAACAGCCACTGTGATAACCATACCAATGTTATCCCAGTTAGTATAAAACCATACCAGGTTTATTGTGGGGATACCCCAAAAAAGTATCTGGTAAAAGATCCGGTTTATCCGGTTGAACAATTTTTTCCCGGATGATTTTCCTTTATTCTCAAGGAGTTTTGAGAATGGTAAATAAAGTATAAATACAAACAGATGTACCAAAACAGTAAGCACAACGATCCAGAAATTGGATTCCATGTAGAAATAGGTAAAGAAAATCAGGAAGCCGAACAGGAGACTTTGCCAGACCAGATCATTGAAGTCGCGGGCACGGGTATATTCTTTTTCCAGCCCAATTCTTTTCCTTATCTTTTTCCCGCTTTTCCATTCCCTTTTAAATCTCGACTCTCTTTCGTAGATTTTCACTAAACTTTGAATCTTAATAGACACAGGTTCGCCGGCAGGGATCAATTTTACCGATGCTTTACGCAGGCTGGTGAGAACGAACCAGGTACCTCCGGGTATCAGGATAATAAGAAGTACATATAATATAAACTGCCATAAAATGGAATCTATTTCAAGATAGATTAAAAGCGCCCCGGAAATGATCAGGATCAATTGAAACAATTTCACTCTGACGCTCAATTGACGAAACCAATTTATACTGTTTTCCAGTCCGAAATAAAATGTTGGTATAAAAACCAGAGTCAGTATAGTGCTCATGGTAAGTCCGCCGATAACCGTAATAGCAAAAGGAGCTCCGATCAGACTAACATATTCTGCCTTTCCCATTGCCAATGGAAACATTGCAACAATAGTGGTTATGGCTGTTATGAGTATGGGTCTTACTCTTGAGATGCCGGCAGTCATAAGAGCCCGTTCTTTACTATAACCCTGCTTTTGCATCATCCTGGCAAAATCAATCAGGATAATGCCATTGTTCACAACGATCCCCAACAGGATTATAAAACCGGTGAGTGTATTGGCATTGAACAGACTGTTCCCTGTTAGAATTAAGGCAATCAGCGATCCTATTGCTGCAAGGGGAATGGAAAACATGAGCACAAAGGGTATGGAAACCGATTCGAAAACAGCAGCCAGGATCATGAGTATCAGAAGAAAGGCTGCTCCAATAAGAAAGTAAAAATCGCGGAACATGTCTTCTTCGTGTATTACTTCAACCGCAACCCCGGCCGGCAGATTGTACCCGGCTACAATATCGTCTATTTCATAGCGGTAAGCTTCAAGCAGATCTTTCGATTTTTCCGCTTCACTTATAAATGAGTAGGTGAGTTCAATCTGTTTTTCCTGGTTAACGCGGTTGATACCAAAGAGACCATTGGCAAAAACCAGGTCAGATATTGTCTGAAGATCATGCACACCACCTTGCTGATCCGGGATCTGTAGCTGTTTCAAATCCTCTATCGTTTTTTCTTTTTCTTCATCCGTATCTAAGCTCCCTTTCTCTTTGATAATTATATCATACTCTTCGGTTCCCTGTTTAAATTGCAGGCCTGAAGAAAACTCTTTTGAGAATGAACTCAATTCAGATGAAATATTGTTTAGTCCTATACCATATTCAGCCATTAAAAGCTGGTTGAACCAGATTTGAACCTCGGGATTATTATCGGAAATATTCAGGGAAGTTTCGTCTATAGATTCCAGATTATCGATATAATATTGAAAGTCTTCGGCTACGCCTCGCATAACATTAAAATCCTGTCCTTTTATAAAGATACTTTCCCGGGAAGAGCCGATTCCCAGAAACCGTTCGAAGGACTGACCCGGATTGTATCCCGAACCACGAAAACTCCGGCTGGAAGCCGGCGGGGTAAGGCTTATCTCGGCTGTAGAAATATTCTCAAGGTCGCTTTCCACAGCTTCTTTGACCGCCTCCAGGTTTCGACCGTTTATTTCTTTAAAATCTTCCTGAAGCTTGATGGTGAGTATAGCCTCTTCTTCTCTGATCTGACTGATCAGATCCTTTTTTTCTGCCAGATCAGTTAACCTGTTTTCAACCTCCATCACAACCTTATCTGTGATTTCCAGTCCGGAGCCCGCCGGCATAGTTACATATACCTGGAATTCATTGTTTTCAACCTCATTCAGGGAATTTACACTTAGAGCCATACAGATAATAATGGATAAAAAGAAAATTGTAATGGCTCCGATTATAGTTCTGGCAGGGTGGCGCATGCTGGCTTTAAGGAGTACAATATAGATCTGGATGATCCGGTTATTTGTAGATACTTTTTCGAAAAATATGGTTTTACTGCTCCTTGCTTTCAACAAAAAATGGGTGGACATGGGAATCAGTAGCAGGGCAACGAACAGCGAAACTATCAGCGTGGAAATGATGGATACACCTATATGGTTTCCCATGAGCCTGACCATGAAATTAGAGGAAAAGAGAAACGGCAAAAAAACAACTATCGTGGTAATTGTTGCCGCTATTATGGGGCGCAGAACTTCTTTTGTTCCTCTGATAACAGCCTCATCGGGCGAAAGTTTTTGGGCAGAAAGGCGATAAATATTTTCAAGCACCACTATGCTATTGTCCAGCAACATTCCTATAGCCAGCGCCATTCCAACCAGGGTTAATGTGTTTAAGCTGATGTTGTTCCAGTAGAAAAAGTTAAAGGCAGTAAAAACCGATACCGGTATGGCGAGTGCGATGAATGATACGATTCGCAGGTTTTTCAGGAAGATCCACAACACGAATATGGCAAGAATACCACCTATCAGGGCAAGATTTATGATCTGGTTGATGTTTTTTTCCAT
>JAUWPX010000383.1 GCA_030611395.1 Bacteroidota bacterium
GGATAATAAAGTATTGTATTATATATATCAGGAAAGTTATCCTGCAGTCAAGAAACATATAGTTAATAATAGCGGGAATGCCCAGGATGCAAAGGATATTTTCCAGGATGCAATAGTAATTATTTATAATAAGAGTAATAATAACGATTTTAGTTTGGATTGTGATTTCTCAACCTACCTGTATTCGATTTGTAAGATATTGTGGTTAAAGGAATTAAGAAAGAAAAAAAATGAAAAATCGAATAATAAAGAATTACAGGATTCACTAAAATATCAGGATGATATTATTGGGAGTGATGGTGTATCTGAAAAATATGCAGTTTATTACAAGTATATTAGTAAATTGGATTACGATTGCCAGAAAGTACTGCGTTTGTTTTACTACGGGGTAAAGGTTGAGGAAATTGCAAATATTATGGGTTATAAAAATGAGCATATTGCCAGGTCGAAAAAATTCAAATGAAAAGAGAAACTGCTAAAATGGATCAGGAAGGATCCGAATTTTCAAAGTAGAAATGGAACTGGTTGAAATCTTTATATGTCGGTTCAAGAAATAATTTTTTATAACCCTAAAACCCTTTATTTTCCTTAGCCTCAGCCTTAGCCTTAGCCTTTTTAATAACTCTGCAAACCCTGATGTAAACCAACCCCCCTGCTGATAATATAATAATTACAAGGGCTATAATAAAGTAAATTCGCTTAAAATAAACCGGAGAATGATCACCAATATGAATATATGGCGACCAAAAGTATGGATGGGATCTTAGCATATCTGCATGGTCAAGAAATTGAAGTTTTGCCAGTTGCAGTGACCTGTCTATGGAGTATCCTTTTTTCAGATAATTATAAAAGTTTTTGATTATTTCAGCTCCCGATCTGTCTTCAACTTCCCAGAGTGTCATGATGATAGCCGGGCAACCTGCGTAAATGAAACCTCTGGCAAGACACATTACTCCTTCCCCTTTTTGTAGCTTGCCGGTTCCGCTGCTGCATGAACTTAATACTGCCAACCTGGCATTCAGGTTTAAACCATATATTTCACTGGCATTTAACAATCCGTCTTCAATAGTATCATTTGGCAACTCTGTAAATGCTAATTTTGAATACATAGGATTAATATCGTCAATAATAGTGTGCATTGCCAAATGCAGTATGTCATAAGACGAAACAAGGTCCTTGAAATTCTTCTCGCTTGCTTCCTTGTCAAAGAAAACGTCACTGTTCGTGGTTTTTTTTATGAATTCTATTTCATCCATTGCCCCGGGTATAGGGTAAAGATTATCCCTGTATTGCTGACGTGTACGTGGAATATCAGTTTGAATTAGCTCAGGTTCCGGGTAACCGGGAGCAAAAGCAAGTACTTTATTCAGAATTTTTCGTCGTCTTTTATGGGATGTTCTAAGAAGCATTGCAGAGTAGGTGTATGAAATACTATTTGTCCTGAGAAGATAGGGGAGGTCACGGTATGAAGCCGGTTTCCATTCAGGGAGCTTACTGATTAAAATTTCGAATGGAATGTAAGCCAGGTATTCATCAGGTACGATAATAAGGTGCTTTTCCTTAATAAGATCCCTGAAAGGAGATATTAATTTTTGGTATAGATAATTTGAGGCATAAGTAAACATTGTGTACTCCATTTTCACACCGTTGGAAAAATGTCGTGCTGTAAGGTTATTTCTGATAACTTTTAAATTATTGTGAAAAGAACTGTCTATTACCTCAGTGTGGATCTTATAGAGGGATGATGATTGAAATATTGAGATCAAAAGTGTATCAGACAGACTAAATTCAAGTAAAACATCATTTTTACCAAGTGTGTTTTGCACTTCCAGCGTATCTATAACTTCTGCACTAAACTTAAGTGAGTAGTATTTTGGATAATCATTTTCGAAAATTCCGGTTAATGAATCCTTCTGTCTGTTTAAAACAAACAGCAAATTTTCCCATGTTTG
>JAUWPX010000016.1 GCA_030611395.1 Bacteroidota bacterium
TCAAAAACACTTTTAAGTCATCCAGGAAAATATTAGACCAGGTAAAAGAGCTTATTACCGATAACACTAAGATGTCCAGGGAAATAGAAGCCCTTGAAAAACACAGGCTAAAAATAATCAGAAAAAATCTTCTTAGCAAAGTACTGGAAATCAATGGAATTAATTTTATTGCAGAAGTAATTGAAATTAGTTCTGCCGGGGCAATGAGAGATATGGCTTTTCAGATGAAAAATGAATTGAAAAATTTGTTTCTGCTGATCGGAACTGAAATAAACGGTAAAGCAAACCTTGCATTAATGATATCTGATAACCTGGTAAAAGAGAGGGGTCTGGATGCAGGAAATATTATTAACAAAATTGCAAAAAAGATCAACGGAGGAGGAGGAGGTCAGCCATTTTTCGCCACAGCAGGAGGCAAAAACCCATCAGGATTAAAGGATGCTATTAATATGGCAAAGAAAATTGTTTCCGAAAGCTAGCCCTCAGCCAGCCGAATGCAATTCGGCTCTACTTCGTACTATCATACCATCGTTCTTTCGTTCCATCGTTCTTTAGTGCCATCGTTTCATCTACTCGTATACTTTTCTCATCGTCTCTGCCATTCATGCTTCCCTTTTTACTTTTTACTTTCTACTTTCTACTAATAAGTTCGGGTCATGGTTTCGGGAACCAGTATAATAAAGTCTGCTGAGCCAATATTTTCCTCTTCTACTTCATCAATTTTTTCCTGAAGCTTTGTAGTAATAGTAACTATTTTCAAATCAGGCTGCTTCTGTAGCAAATACCAGATAATACCCTGGTGTTTATCGGAATGGTAACTTCCGTTATAATGTATAACCATTTCCCCTTCCTGCCGGTTTTCCATGATAAAATGTGCCATAGTAGCATCTTTAGCAGCCTGAGCTTTGGGCAGATTTTCATTTGGTTTTACTCCCATTCCCCCCATCTTCAACATAGATTTATAACATTCAACTTCACTGTCGTAAGGAACAGGTAATGGATGGAAATAAGTTTTTGCCTCATCAGATAATTCTTCAAGACCCTCAAATCCTTTATTAAAAACCACTGAAGCATAGCGGCGCGGAATGTTGGAGGCTATGAAACGAAGATCGTTCTCTTTTGCAAATACCACAAGCGGTTTATAATCAGTCTTATAATTGTTCCACAAGCGCATCTCTTCTTCAAAATTTTTCTCTGATATCTGTCCACCCAGGTACTCGTCCATCAACAGTTGATTATCTGCTTCAAACATTTCTGCTGCCAGCACCAGGTTTTCACCTTCTATATTATACAAATCACGGGTAAGCTCATATTGAAGCCAATGGGCAATTGGGTTATCATGTAATTCGCCGAAAAAAACTATATCAGCCCCTTCCAGATTTTCAAGCATTTTTTGATACTTCACCGGTTTGCCTTCACTATTAAAAACACGAAAAGCATGTTTGTCACCTTTAAAAGCCAACAAAGTCATACTTATCAGCAGGAAGAAAAATGTTTTTGTTTTCATATGTTTAATAATTTATTTTCAATGGTCATATGTAACTCACCCCGATTTTATCGGGGTTCGGTTCATACTTTCAAATTTTATATATCGTTTGTTCTTAAAAAAGACTATTTTTTTTTTATAATTTCAAAATTGCTCATAGTTCTTACTAATAATTATGGTTCATCCGGAAAATAAATAGGTATCAAATGGAATAATGGAAAGATGGAAGAAAAAGAGTTAAGAAATTGTGTTACGAGTTACTTTTATTTAACATTCTACATTTTATTGATGTGATTTTTATATCTTTAAGAATATTAACTTACAACGTAATATGCCCACACGGATATTCGATATATTAGACCATATTTTAGAGAATAACCCCAGGGATGATGCCTTTGCCTTCAAAAAGAATGGCAACTGGAAAAAAATCAGTACGGAAAAATATGTTGAATTAGCAAATCTGGTCAGCTTAGGTCTTCTGGGAATGGGCTTTAGAAAAGGGGATAGAATTGCATCAGTTAGTATAAATAACCGGCCTGAATGGAATTTTGTTGATATGGGGATGAGCCAGATCGGTGTGGTCCATGTCCCCATGTATCCCACCATCAGCAGAAGAGATTACCAATATATATTCAAAGAAGCCGGGATCAAACTGATCTTTATTTCAGATGAAATGTTGTATCGCAAAATTCATCCCATAATCAGTGAAGCTGATAAAATTAAGGACATCTACACATTTGACAGGATAACAGGTGTTAATAACTGGTACGAAATTGTAAAACTGGGAAGGGGAAAAAAGAATAAACTTCGGGAAAAACTGAAAGAGATAAAACAAAGTATCAAACCGGAAGATTTTACAACACTTCTCTATACCTCAGGAACAACAGGATTTCCAAAAGGGGTAATGCTTTCACACAGGAATATAATCTCGAATGTTCTTACCTCATCTAAACTCCACCCATTAGGAACAAAGCACAAAGTATTAAGTTTCCTTCCTTTGTGTCACATCTTTGAGAGAACATCAAATTATCAGTTTCAATATTCCGGAATCGGAATTTATTATGCTGAAAGTCTCAGAACCATACCCGAAAACCTGTGTGAGACCAAAGCAGATGGATTTACAACCGTTCCAAGACTCCTGGAAAAGGTATACCAGGCAATACTTACCCGTAGAAGTCATTCTAAAGGAGTTAAGAAAATAATACTGGACTGGTCATTACAGGTTGCCGGGAATTATCCACTTAACCATAAACTAAAAGCATCCTATAAATTAAAAAGAAAAATTGCCGGTATTCTTGTATTCCGTAAATTAAGAAAAGCCTTTGGCGGAAAAGTCCGGTTTATTGGATGTGGAGGTGCTTCTTTGCAAACAAGTGTTGAAAAAGTATTATGGGCTGCAGGCATTCCGGTTTTCCAGGGATACGGACTAACTGAAACTTCTCCACTGATCACTTTAAATCATTATCCTCTTGAAAAATCATGCATTGGAACTGTTGGCACTGTAATTAATGGTGTTCAGGTAAAAATTGCCGGTGATGGTGAAATTCTCTGTAAGGGACCAAACGTAATGTTAGGATATTTTAAAAACGCTGAATTGACAAAAGAAGTGTTTGATGAAAGCGGATGGTTCCATACCGGCGATATTGGCAAATTCCATAACGGGAATTTTCTTAAAATCTCAGGAAGGAAAAAAGAACTGTTTAAAACATCCTATGGAAAATACGTTGCTCCTCAATTAATTGAAAACCGGTTAAAAGAGTCAGAGTTTATTGAACAATTGATGGTTATCGGTGAAGGAGAAAAATTTGCCGGTGCTATAATATCCCCAAATTTTACTATGTTAAACAAATGGCTTGAAACTATTCATAAAATAAAAATCCCCGACCGGAAAAAACTGATAAAACTTCCGCAGGTAATTGCCCGTTTCGAGGAAGAAATAACCAAATGCAACCAATCTCTTGGAATGTCGGAACAAATCAAACAGTTTATTCTGGTCAGCGATGAATGGAGTGTCCATACAAGTGAGCTTTCACCAACCCTGAAACTCCGCAGACACTTCATCCTTGAAAAATACAAGAAATTGATTAATAATATCTATAATCCTGTTAAGAAAAACAGAGATTAGCTTTTCTGCCATAACAATCTGATTTGCTTTCGTTCGAAAAACTTTCACATTTTTATTCAATAGCAACACGCTGCCCTGTAATTACTTACATCTTTTTTTTTGAATATTTATTTCTTTATGTAAGGTCTGGTCGAACTTTATATAAAAATATCTATATTTGAAGCCGCATATAAAACAAAAAAAAAATGGAAATGACACGAACTTTCGACTTGTTAAACAGATTACTGGAAAACTACCCTCAAAAGGATGACATCATCGCGGGCAAGGAAAATAAGCAGTGGGTCAAATACAGCACTAAAGACTATGTTGAACTTGCAACTATGGTTAGTTACGGACTTCTTAGTCTTGGACTGAAGAAAGGTGATAAAGTAGCTATGGTTTCCAATAACCGGCCTGAATGGAATATTATTGACATGGGTATTAGCCAGGCAGGAATGGTACATGTTCCAATTTATCCAACCATTGGTGTGGAGGAGTATGATTATATTCTTGATGATGCAAAACCGAAGCTTATTTTTGTGTCAGATAAAGGCTTGTACGAAAAGATCAAGCCCATTGTTGATAAAGCTGCGAGTATTGAAGGTATTTATACAATTAATAAGGTTGAAGGAGCAAAAAACTGGACCGAAGTTAAAGAACTTGGTAGGAAAAATGCTGATAAATACAAGGATGAACTTGTCAATATTAAGGAGAGTGTTAAGCCTGAAGATATGGTTACACTGATCTATACTTCAGGAACCACAGGGAACCCTAAAGGAGTAATGCTTAGTCACTCTAATCTTATGAGCAATGTAATTGCCTCCTCTGTAGTTCATCCTTACGGACCGGAATCAAAGTCTCTTAGTTTTCTCCCCTTATGTCATATCTATGAAAGAATGCTTAACTATCATTTTCAATATAAAGGAGTAAGTATTTATTATGCTGAGAATATGGGAACTATTGTTAACGATCTGAAAGATATAAAACCTAAATTATTCTCTACCGTTCCACGACTCCTCGAAACTGTTTATGACAAAATTATCGGGAAAGGTAAAGACCTGCCCTATATTAAAAAGCAAATCTTCTTCTGGGCTGTAAACCTTGGAATGAAATTTAAACTCCACGGAGCGAACTCATGGTTCTACAAACTAAGACTTAAAATTGCCGATAAGCTCATATTTAGCAAATGGCGTGAAGCTTTGGGTGGCAATGTTGGCATAATTGTTTCCGGTGGTGCTGCTTTACAGCCAAGGTTAGCCACTATTTTTTGGGCTGCCGGGATTCGTGTGCTCGAAGGGTATGGACTTACTGAAACATCACCCGTAATTGCTGTTGGTGATATGGTTAAGGATGAGGTCATATTTGGTGCAGTTGGTCCACTGATTAAAGATGTGGAAGTAAAGATTGCTGATGATGGAGAGATACTATGTAAAGGCCCGAATATTATGATGGGTTATTATAATAAACCTGAACTTACTAAAGAGGTTATTGACGAAGATGGGTGGTTCCATACCGGTGATATCGGCATGATGGTTGACAATAAGTACCTGAAGATAACTGACAGGAAAAAGGAGATATTTAAACTCTCGAATGGTAAATATATTGCTCCACAAGTAATTGAGAATAAATTTAAGGAATCATTCTTCATCCAGCAACTTATGGTAATCGGAGAAAATGAAAAATTTGCAAGTGCACTTATTTCTCCAAATTTCGAGTTCCTGCATAACTGGTGCTCAATTCATGATGTAAAGTACCGTGATAATAAAGAACTGGTTCAGATACCCGAAGTAGTTGCCAGATACCAGAAAGAAGTAAATGTGATCAATAAAAACCTGGCCCTCCATGAACAAATAAAAAGATTCAGGATGGTTTACAAAGAATGGACTCCGGGAACCGGTGAGTTATCACCCACACTCAAACTTAAGCGAAACTTTATCTACAAGGAGTATGAACATATTATTAAAGAGATCTTTTCATATAAAAACTAGTTAAGGCAGCACCCGGCACTATATCTTCCTTTATTTCGCCTGTTTTTCTTTTATCAGGTATAATCCTGTGAATGTAATTAGTCCATTGAGAATTAATAATTCAAAACCAAACCGGTATCCGCCTAACAATGTATCTGAAAATATATTAAGAACATAACATATAACTGGAGAAAGCAGGGCTACCCATGGTACAAGTCTGTCTTTAACCTTAAATTTAGTAAAAAGCCCAAAACTGTATAATCCCAGTAACGGACCGTAAGTATAACCCGCCACAGTAAAAATAGCACTGATAACGCTTTGATCGTTAATGACCTTAAAGATCAATATAACAATTACCAGAATAACTGAAATAAATATATGAACACGCTTCCTAACCCTTTTCAGAGCATTCTCAACCAACCCTTTTGTATTAAGAATATCTACTGTGAATGAAGTAGTTAGTGAAGTAAGTGCCGAATCGGCACTGGAATAAGCTGCAGCGATCAACCCGAGTATAAAAAGAACAGAGACAACAGGTTGTAAATAACCCTGCGTGGCAATTAGAGGGAACAGATCATCTGTGCGCTCAGGTATACTAATTCCATTAGAAGTAGCATAAATAAATAGCAGCACCCCCAATGACATAAATAAAAGGTTTACCGGTACTAATACGATGCTAAACCAAAACATATTTTTCTTTGCCTCTTTTATATTTTTGCAACTTAAGTTCTTCTGCATCATGTCCTGATCAAGTCCTGTCATAACAATAACAATAAACGCACCGCTAAAAAACTGTTTCAGAAAATGCCGCTTGTCCTGCCAGTCATCAAAAAATAATACTCGTGAAAGGGAATGATCTGCAACAGTGTTTACCATTGATCTAAAATCAAGATTTAAAGAACGGCTTATAAAATATACACTAAACCCTACTGCCAGGAGCATGAATAAAGTTTGAAAACTATCAGTCCAGATTATTGTTCTGATACCTCCTTTATTAGTATATAACCATATTAAAAGAACAGTTATCACAACAGTTGCAATAAATGGCACGTTCCACTCGCTGAAAACGGTTATTTGTAAAACATTGGCAACAAGAAACAACCGTACAGCAGCACCAATAAGCCGTGAAAGCAGAAAAAATGCCGCTCCTGTTTTGTATGAGAAGAACCCAAACCTGGATTCAAGGTATGTATATATTGAAGTAAGATTCAGCTTATAATATAATGGCATCAACACATTAGCAACTACCAGATATCCAAGAAGATAGCCAATCACCATCTGCATATACGAAAACTGACTGTCAACAACCCATCCTGGAACCGATATAAAAGTAACACCGGACAAACTTGCACCAATCATTCCAAAAGCAACAATATACCAGGGAGACTTACGGTTTCCGAGGAAAAAAGCAGCATTATCAGCTTTCTTTCCGGTTAGGTAAGAAATAAATAAAAGAACCA
This sequence comes from Bacteroidota bacterium, assembly GCA_030611395.1. Classification (GTDB taxonomy): domain Bacteria; phylum Bacteroidota; class Bacteroidia; order Bacteroidales; family VadinHA17; genus JADFUQ01. The sequence continues at coordinate 7,018 of JAUWPX010000016.1, forward strand.
GGAAATAACCGGCAATGATTGAGAAAATAACTTCTGGTGACATAATCTGAAATAGAGTTTGAAACGCAAGATTAGTAAAAACATCTAAAAAAAAGAAAAAAGATTGCTAAAACGGTAAATTGCAGCTAATTTTGAACGAATAAAAGGCAATTACTTATAATGTCCAATCATCTATTCTCTTCTAAACTACTGGAAAATGCTGTAAATGAATTCAGTAAGCTGCCCGGTATTGGAAAAAAGACTGCACTGAGACTGGTTCTTTTCTTGCTAAAACAAAACAAAGATGAGGTTCAGAGCTTTGGAGATTCAATTATCAAATTGTTTAATGAAATAAAATACTGCCGGAGTTGCAATAACATCTCCGATACAGATCTTTGTAAGATTTGTGCAAACCCCTCACGAGACCATTCTACAATTTGTGTCGTTGAAAATATCCGGGACGTATTATCAATAGAAAACACTCAACAATATCATGGTATCTACCACGTACTGGGTTGTATCATTTCTCCCATTGACGGATTCGGACCAGGTGACCTTGTGATTAAAACTCTTGAAACAAAAATCAAAAATAAAGAAGTAAAAGAAATAATACTTGCTTTACCAACAACTATGGAAGGGGATACAACCAATTTCTATCTTTACAGGAAATTTAATGATTCCGGAGTAAAGATTTCCACACTTGCAAGAGGTGTTTCAATTGGTGATGACCTGGAATATGCAGATGAAATAACTTTAGGGCGGTCAATTATTAACCGAACCCTGTTTGAGGCTTCATTCTCATCATAATAGAAGAAGTTAAGTATGAAACTATCGGTAATTATTGTTAATTATAATGTCAGGTTTTTCTTAGACCAATGTCTCAGATCTGTATTTAAATCATTAAAAAACATTAGTTCAGAAGTTTTTGTTGTTGATAATAATTCCCTCGACGGATCAGTTTCTATGATAAGAAAAAACTTCCCTGATGTAAACCTGATCAGGAACAACGAAAACATTGGCTTCTCAAGGGCTAATAACCAAGCAATTAAAAAAGCAACCGGAGAATATATATTATTATTAAATCCGGATACAATGGTAGAAGAATTCACCTTCGAAAAATGTATCAGGTTTATGGATGAACATAAAGATGCAGGAGCTTTAGGTGTGCGGCTTATTGATGGCAAAGGCCGTTTTCTGCCTGAATCAAAACGTAGTCTGCCAACACCGGGAGTCGCCTTTTCAAAAATATTCGGTCTTACGTGGCTTTTTTCAAAATCAAAATTATTCGGGAAATATCACCTTGGTTACCTGAATCCTGAAGAAACACATAAAGTTGATGTACTCCCGGGCGCATTTATGTTCCTTCGAATGAGTGCTCTGGACAAAACAGGGTTACTTGATGAAGACTTTTTTATGTATGGTGAAGATATTGACCTTTCATACAGGCTGAAAAAAGCCGGTTTTTCCAACTATTATTACCCCGGAACAACAATCATACACTATAAAGGGGAAAGTACAAGGAAAAGCAGTATCAATTACGTGGTACAATTCTATAAAGCGATGATAATATTTGCCAAAAAACATTTTTCAATTGGCAGCAAGCATATTTTTCTTCTTTTTATAAATCTCGCTATTTACTTCAGGGCAAGCCTTTCTGTCCTTAAAAGAGCATTAAACACTCTGCTTTTGCCTGTAATTGATGCACTACTGATTTTTTCAGGGTTTTTTATACTAATCCCTTTCTGGGCAAATATCAAATTTCAGACAACAGATTATTACCCTACTGAGTTCCTGCAATTTGTAGTACCTGTTTATATATTAATATGGGTAATTTCAATATATATCAATAATGGCTATGATAAGCCTGCAAGACCTGTAAATATTCTTTTCGGAATAATAACCGGCACAATTATTATTCTGATAATATATGCACTTCTTCCATCATACCTGAGATTTTCAAGGGCATTGATAATAATTGGAGGAATATTGGCACTGGGCTTAACATTGACTTTTCGGTTTTTCGTAAATAAACTTGGAATCGCAATTTTTAAGTTATATCCGGATATAAAAAAGACATTGATAATCGCCGATCACATTGAGTATCAACGGTTGAAAAAGATCATTCCCGACCTTGTTCAAATGCGCAAAATTGCAGGTTTTGTACACCCGGGTAGAGACTCAGAAGAAAATGACTCGTTGGGACCATATAACCAACTCCCTGATATAATCAGGATGAACAAAGTAGATGAAATAATTTTTTCAGCTAAAGCTATTTCTTCTGAAGAAATTATCCAAAATATGATGAAACTAAGCCGGCTTAACATTGATTTTAAAATTGCACATCCTGAAGGTCTTTCTATCATAGGAAGTCATTCAATCGATTCAAAAGGTGAAATATTTGAAATCAGTCTCAATGCTGTTAACAAGAAAAAGAATCTCGTTAAGAAAAGAATACTTGACCTTGCCATCTCATCTATTTTTCTGCTATTTTTACCCATATCGCTTTTTACTGTTAAAAAAAGAGTTGGTTTTATTGTAAATATATTTTATGTAATTTCTGGCAGGAAATCATGGGTTGGATACGATTTGCAAACAGATTCAAAAAGCATGGAACAAGATTCAATTCAAAAAGGTGTCCTAACTCCGGCGAGTCTGTATCCCCGTTCAATAGGACAGGAAATTAAACGCATTAACCTTTCATATGCAAAAGATTACCGGTTATCAAAAGACATTGAGATAATCCTTAAGAAATGGAAGCAATTAGGGAATTAAGGCACTTCTTTACTTTGCATTCAGTTATCATTTATCAAGTTATTTTAATAGTTCATCATAAATTTATTGAATCAATTCATTATATTAGTAAATTCGTTTCTGCCCATTAACAGTTTATTTTTATGAGACCATTGTACCTCAGTCTACTAATTGCTTTTCTTTTATCAATATCTGCCTCAGGACAAAAGAAAAGAGAGATAAAAGAAAAATTCTTTGAGGCGGAATCATATATTCTGTTCGAGGAATACAATGAAGCTCTCCCGGGTTATCTTGAATTACTTGAAATGTATCCTGAAAATGACAACTACAGGTATAGGATTGGACAATGTTACCTGAATACACCTGGTGAAAAAGAAAAAGCCATAGAATACCTGGAAAAAGCAATTTTAAATACCGACGAGAAGTACAAAGAGGGTTCTTTCAGGGAAACACAAGCACCTGTGGATGCTTATTATTTTCTTGCCAATGCATACCGGGTAAACATACAACTTGATAAAGCACTTGAAATCTATTCCATTTTTAAAGAATTACTTGACCCGAATGTGTATAATTCGGATGTTGTTGATAAACAGATGGAATCATGCTTAAATGCGAAAAAACTACAACAAAATCCATTATTCCTCAAATATACCAACCTTGGAGATCCGGTAAATACACGTTTCTCCGATTATAATCCCGTTGTTTCCGGTGACGGTACAAAAATGGTTTACACCCGGGCACTGCAATTTTTCGACGGTGTTTTCTTTTCTGAAAAAGTTAATGATACCTGGAGTAACCCAATTGATTTAACATTCCAGTTAGGAGTGGATGAGGATCTGTACCCCTGTGCTCTTTCGTGGGACGGGACAACTCTCTACCTTTACAAACTGGATAATTATGTTGGAAATATCTATATCAGCCATTACTCAGATGGTATATGGTCGCTTGTAGAAAAATTGAACGAAAATATAAATGATAAATACTGGGAATCTCATGCCTGTGTTACAAAAGATGAGAACACAATGTTTTTTACCAGCAACCGGAAAGGAACATTTGGAGGGCTTGATATATACAAGTCTGTAAAAGACACACTGGGCGAATGGGGTCCGGCAGTTAACCTGGGGCCAAATATCAATACTGAATATAATGAAGAAACACCTTTTATAACAAAAGATGGACAAACATTGTTTTTTAGTTCATACGGACATTTTAACACAGGTGGATATGATATTCTGTATTCTACATTACTGGATTCTGTTGAGTGGTCAAAACCACTAAATATGGGGTATCCTATTAATACACCGGATGATGATGTTTTTTACGCACCTACAGAAGATGGTAATTTTGCATATTACTCCCAGTTCACAAATGAAGGAATGGGTGAAAAAGATATTTTTCTCCTGGAAATTTTTTCCGAAGAACATCCAAGAAAATTTACACTGTCGGGTATGGTATCTATTAAAGATATAAAATGGAAGATGGATGAATCATTTAGAATATATGTTATTAGCCGTCCGGCAGGCGATACAATTGCTGTTGTTAAACCAAACTTAGAAACCGGAGAATATTTTATTGAAGTGATTGCCGGTGATTACGAATTGGTTTTTAGCGGAACAAATCTTGAAAAGACAATTGAACTTATTTCTATGTCAGCAAACCAGGAAAATGACAAGATACAAATACCTTCTGTGGAATTGATACCGCTGGATCTGATTGCTGATTTTGAGATGCCGGACACAAGTTTTGCAATTACTGATAATAAGCCACTTATATTACATCTTGAGACCGAAAATAAC
>JAUWPX010000074.1 GCA_030611395.1 Bacteroidota bacterium
GAAAATTGGTAATACTTTTCATTTTTTGCAGTTTTTACCAATGCACGCAATGCCTGATCAGTTTTAGTCTCATAATTAAAGTTTTGTTCTTTAACAAAAGCGATAAAATCAAGATAAACAGAATCAGTAAGCTCAAAAACACCGGGAGGAAGTAAAGTATCATGTGTTAAATAATACCGGGTTGAAAAGTCGAAAAACATAAAACCGGTAAAAAGCTCAATAGTAAGCTGGCTGGGACTATCCTCTTTAATTTCAATATCAGGAGAAATACCTCCTCCATCATAAACCAATCGCCCATTATTGGTTTTATATTCTGAAATCAGGGAATCAGGTATAAAACCAACACTTCCGTCCTCATTACGATGTGAATAATCCAGTGCCTGGATACAACGACCACTGGGGATATAATATTTTGCTGTTGTAACCTTAAGTCGGGAATTATAGCTTAAAGGGCGGGTAGTCTGAACAAGACCCTTTCCAAAAGTACGGGTGCCGATAATTACCGCCCTGTCAATATCCTGAAGAGCACCGGCAACGATTTCTGATGCTGATGCAGATCCCCTGTTTACCAGAACAATAAGAGGAATTTGAGTATCAACGGGAAGATTCTTTGCTCTGTATGTTTCGTCGAATTGTTTTATTTTGCCCCTGGTACTAACTATTTCCTGCCCTTTATTAACAAAAAGATTTGACACATTAACTGCCTCGATAAGTAAACCGCCCGGGTTTCCACGTAAATCAAGAATTAATGATTTTGGGGAATACATTTTCTTAAGATCAGTAAGAGCATTTTTAACATCTTTATAGCAGTCTTGTGTGAAATTTGAAAGACGGATGTAACCAATATTCTCATCAAGCATACCATAGTAAGGAACGCCGTTGATATGGATTTTTTTTCGGATAAATGTAAACGTAAATGGATCATCAATTCCATACCGTTTAATGGTTACAATAACTTCAGTATCAGGCAGGCCTTTTAACAGATCGCTTACTTTGTGAAGCGCCAATCCCTCAATAGATTTTCCATCTATCTCGCGAATGATATCTCCGGCTTTCAGTCCTGCTAAATCTGCCGGGAAATCTTTATATACCTCAGAAATAACAGCAAAATCACCACTTATCCTAATTAACGAACCAATACCTCCGTATTTACCTGTTGTTGCAAAAGTAAAATCGTCAATATCTGATTCTGGGATATAAACAGTGTAAGGGTCAAGTGATTGGAGCATTTCGGTAATACTTATTTCAACCAGTTTTTCCGGTTCAATATCATCGACATAAAATACATTAAGCTCCCGGAAGAGGGAATAATATATATCAAGATTTTTTAAAAGCTTAAAATCCCTGTCTTCATTAAATGAAACAAGACCGGCAGTAAATGCAAAAACAATAAGTATAATAACACCTGCTTTTTTAAATGTTCCAATCCGTGTTAGTATCATATGTTTGAAATTTTTATTATTTGTTTATATTAAAACAGAGCAAAGATAGAAATCATTTCTTTCTGAAAGAAAAATGATCAGGTACCGGATCATAACCAAAACCACCCCATGGGTTGCAACTAATTATCCTTCTAATTGCAAGCCAGCTTCCTTTAAGCGGGCCATGTTTTTTAAGTGCTTCAATGCTGTATGTTGAACATGAAGGGGTGTACCGGCACGAGGAATGAAATAATGGTGAAATAAATCGCTGATAGATTTTTACTAATCCAATGAGCATATTAATTATTAAAGTTCTCATAGATTTTTAATGAAATATTGAAATGCGGATACAATACCCTTTTCAATTGAATGATAATCAGCGATTTGTTTTTCGCGGTATACGATAATAAAATCAAGTCCAAAATTTTTACTTTCCAGAAATTTATAAAGATTATGTTTGTTAAGGCGGAATGCCTCAAGGGTTCTTCTTTTAATAATATTCCTGTCAACGGCACGCTTAAATAGCTTTTTTGATACACTAACAGCAACTTGTGCGGGATACTTTTCTTCCTGGTTTGTTTTTTTCCAGATAATAAGAAAGGGGTGAGAATGGAAAGACCGGCCGGATTTAATTAATTCGGTGAAAGCTTTTTTGCCTCTGAGTTTCTCTTTTTTTTTAAAAGTAGTTTTCATAAACCAAAAGACCCCCCGGATTACTAATTAGCTTATGTTTCGCACTTGACAACACATTAATATACAGTAGTTAAGATGAATAATGAATAACGGATTAAGTAATTATTTCATCTGCGAAATGTCAGTAATTATTTTTTTTTATTATAATTTTCAATATACTGTTCAAGGGCCATAGTCATAGATGGGGCATTAGGACCCGGGGCTTCAATATCCAGTTTCAATCCGGCATCCTTAGCTGCTTTTATTGTAGTTGGTCCAAAAGAAGCAATTTTTGTATTATTTTGTTTAAAATCAGGGAAGTTTTCGAATAAAGATTTAATTCCGGAAGGGCTGTAAAAAACAAGCACATCGTAATTTATATTACTTAAATCTGACAAATCACTACAAACAGTACGATAAAGAATGGCTTTGGTATATTTGATTTTGTTATTGTCAAGAACTTTTGAAATATCTTTTTTGTGAGTGTCAGATACAGGAACAAAATATTTTTCATCCTTGTGCTTATTGATTACATCCATTAAATCAATCAGGCGGTGTTTCCCGAAAAACACTTTTCTTTTTCTGTAGATAATATATTTTTGAAGGTAATAAGCTGTTGATTCTGAAGTGCAAAAATATTTCATTGAATCAGATGTAACAACTCTCATTTCATCACAAATTCTGAAAAAATGATCAATAGCTATCCTGCTGGTAAAGATTACAGCTGTATGTTCGGATATATTAATACGGGTTTTTCTAAATTCTTTTGCATGAATTGATTCTACATGAATGAAAGGGCGAAAATCAATTTTAAGGTTATTTTTCTTTGCCAGATCATAATAGGGTGATTTTCCATTCTCGGGCTCAGGCTGCGACACTAAAATCCTTTTTATTTTCAAAACACCAAAATTTTATTTTCTTGTTATTATATTGTATATCAAGCTAATTAAAAAATTCTAAGGTATTTAAAGAAAACCAGAACAGGTATAAATTCGAGCGTACAAAGGTATAAAAACAAATACAAAAGAGAAATCTTTTTTAGGGTAAATATTTTTATTCCCCGGATAATACGAAAAACGTAACCTAAAGCTATTATACCGGTACCTGCAAAGATAGCAACAGGCGTTATTCGGTAGTCAGTATAAGGAATAGCTATTAGGAATGGAAATAAAACAAGTCCTGTTACTCTTGTATGAATGAAAATATTATGCAAATATTCCGCAAAGATTATTTGGGTTGTAGATATATAACCGACTATTTTACTGGTAATATATCGAAGCAAATATACAGCAAATACGAAACCGGTAAATAGCAGAAATGCTTTAATCCCTTCCGGATGGATAAGTATTAAGTTAAAATGTTTGACTGACAGGTAAATAAAAAGACCGGTATTTACATAAAAAACAAAATCCATAATAAGAAAAGCCTTTTGTGTCAGGTTGCTTTTATCGCGAAAGAGATTATGAGAAATCTGGTAATTGAAAATGGAATTAACAGAGGCGGATAACACCTTATTATATAATAATTTGACCCATACCAGGAGAATAAAAGAGAATATTATTATCCCCAGAACCCAATCATTCCAAATGGAAGGAATTTCTTCCCAGGGTTGATAGTTGTCCTGGTTTTTAGCGGGAATCTCAGTTCCGACCCGGGTTGATTTAAAATCAATTTCATAACTGTGTTCCCACATGTTTTTAAAGAACAGTGGTTTAATCCCCTGGTTTTCACCTATTGTAATAATGATATCTGATGAATCAGGCTGAAATACAGATATGACTTTTTCCGGGATGATTCTTTTTGGCTTAGTTTTTATTAAGGAGATTTTGTGTAAAGAATCTACTTTTTCCCGGTGCTGTTGTTCTCTCTCGAAAATTTGCAGAGCCTCCTGAATGGAGTATTGTTTAATATCAGATGCTGAAATAGTATCTTCAGAAATCACAGTGTCCTGAATGAGAACGGCTGTTGTATCCTGAATAAGAATTTTTGGGATAGTATCAACAAGTGGGTGAGAAAAACACGAAACAAAGATAAGGAAAATAGCGATCATTTTTTTCAGTTTTTAAAATCAAAAATATGGAACCATTTCTTTTTCCGGATTTTTTAATTGTGATATTTCATTAAGCAGGTTATTTGCCAGGCTGCTTGCCCCGATACGAAAAAGATTGGATGTGATCCAGTTTTCACCCAGAACTTTTTTTATAATTTCAAGGTAGTTAATAGCCTGTACTCCTGTGGAGATCCCGCCGGCAGGTTTAATACCTGTCTTCCTTCCGGTTTTTGTTGCAAAGTCGCGGATTGATTCTGCCATGATCATGAACGCTTCTGTAGTGGCAGCCGGCTGTAGTTTGCCTGTAGAGGTTTTAATAAAATCTGCTCCCGATTCCATCGCAAGGATAGATGCTTTACTTATTTGGTTGGGGTTAAGGGCGCCTGTTTCAAGTATTACTTTCAGGGAATGATCCCCCATTGTTTTCTTGATCTGATAAATTTCTGAAGAAACCTCTTTTTCTCTGCCGGATAAAAATTTTCCTAGGGAAATAACGATATCTATCTCATCAGCTCCGGCTTCCAGAGCCATTATTGTTTCTATTTTCTTAATTTCAGTAAAAGTTTGTGATGATGGAAAACCAGCTGAAACTGAAACAATTTTTACCCCGGGAGCATTAAGGTTTTTTCGAACAATTTCAACCAGCGAAGGATAAATACAAATTGCTGCAACATTAGGAATGTCAGGATATTGTTTATTGAAGCCATTCACTTTCAGGCACATATTTATTATTTTTTCTTCTGTATCTGTTGAATTAAGACTTGTAAGATCAATAAGCCCGAACAAAGTTTTCAAATTATCAATAGAGTATAATTCTTTTTTCATAGGGAAACTAATTTTTATGTATCAGAAATTCAATGTTTTACAATCTGTCCACGTGCCAGGGAAGCAAAAACTCCGCCTGTGCAAAGAAAGGTGAATATAATAAATGAGACTTTCATTACCTGCATGAAATCATCAAAATACTCCGGACTGATTTCAACTTTCCCAAGGAACAGTGAAAACAGCATCATGGCTATACCCATGCTAAACATCTGTCCTACCATTCGCATAGTGCCAACCGATGCGGATGCAATACCATAATATTTTCGTTCTACGGAACTCATAATAGCATTGGTGTTCGGAGAGGAAAAAAGGGCATAACCTATACCAAGTAAAACAAGGATTAACAAAAGCACTGTAACAGATGTATTTTTGTTAATAAACGTAAGCATAAACAAACCAAAAGCAGAGACAATCATTCCGGCAGATGCAAGAATCCGGGGTTGTATTTTATCAGAGAGCTTACCGGTTAGAGGCGAGAAAACAGCCATAAATAATGGCTGGGCAACTAGTATAAAACCTGCTTCACGTGGCTGTAATCCTTTGATATATTGCAAATAGAGACTCAGCATAAAACCGATAGCGAATGTAGCACTGTAATGAATAAGAGCTGCAAGATTGGAGTAAGCAAAAACCCGGCTTTTACTTAAAAGTCGCATTTCAAACAGCGGATATTCAGTATGAAATTCGTACCAGACAAATAACACAACAATTAATAATCCCGCTGAAATAAAGACATATCCGGTCCATCCGGGAAATTCCGAAAAGCCATACATAATTGAGCTTAAACCAAGTCCGTATAAAATCATTCCGCGGACATCAAACTTTTCTCCTTTGGCATCCGACCATTCCCCTTTCAACCGGGATATTGTTATCCACAGGGTAAGAAGTCCAAGAGGCACCATGATAAGAAAAATACTGCGCCATGAAAAATACTGGGTAAGAAGACCGCCTATTGTAGGACCGGCAGCAAGACCTGTATATACTGAAGCAACATTTATTCCCAGGGCCTTTCCCCGTTCTCCGGGAGGATATACAGATGTCAGAATGGCTAAAGCGGTACCAAATATCATTGCACTGCCTATTCCCTGTAATACCCTGAAAGCAATTAATAAACCGGTATTGTAAGAAATCCCGCAAGCCAGGGAGGAAATGGTAAAGCAAATGATACCGTAAGTAAAAATTTTTTTCCGACCGATGATATCACCAATACGACCGGAAGGAAGGAGGAAAATTGCTGTAGCAAGGATATATGCGCTTGCAATCCAGTTAATTGAAATAGCATCAGCATTAAAGTCTTTTCCAATTGACGGTAGCGCAACATTTAATGCCGATCCCATAAAAGGAGTGAGAAACGCGGCAAATGTTGCAACAAATAATGCAGTTCTTTTTGTAATATTATCAGGCTGCTTATATACCTGTTTTTCCTGCAGATTCACCATTTATTCATCTTTAATAACTTTTTATGCTGAGCGTAGTCGAAACATAGTTCACTTTAGGCACTTTTAATTTTAGTCATTTTAAACTTCTTAAATATCTTTATTTTTTGTGTCGATAATAATAGTAACAGGACCATCATTGACCAGGGAGACCTGCATCAGTGCCCCGAATTCACCTGTTTTTATTACTTTCTCCAGGTAAAACCAAGTTTTTCTACAAATTTCTCATATAGAGGAATGGCAATATCAGGTCTGGCAGCTTTAATATATGACGGTCTGTTGCCCTTTTTTGTTTTTGCATGAAGTGTAAACTGACTGATAACCAATATCTCGCCATTAATATCAGCAACAGATAAATTCATTACACCATCTTTGTCATCGAATATTCTTAACTGGATAATTTTTTTACATAGCCAGCTAATATCATCTTCATTATCATCATTTTCAATACCCAGGAAAATAAGCAACCCCTGCCCGACAGAAGAATGATTTTTATTCCGGATTTCAACGGAGGCATTTTTAACTCTTTGTATTACAACACGCATATTCAAAAGTAATAAAAAAGAGTAAATAGAAAAAGATTAATTTAAGTACTGATTAGTTACATTT
>JAUWPX010000038.1 GCA_030611395.1 Bacteroidota bacterium
CTCCAAAACCAATGCCGTTTCGTTTTTTAAGACAAATTAACCTGTCACAACACATCAATATGCCATACTGGCAGTATATTTATAAGCCATGTGCCATATTGTCACTCTATTAAAATGCAGTTTCATAAAATAAATATCTAAGGCACTGGTTTTCTGCGCTTTATGTCTGAAAGGATTCTTCTCTTTACCTTAGCCTTAGCCTTAGCCTCAGCCTTTGTTCAAATAAGTTTGTACTTTTGTTAAAAATGGAACAAATGCGTATAGATATAATTACAGCCGTCCCTGATCTTTTGGAAAGTCCGCTGGGTCATTCAATTATTCAGAGGGCGAGGGATAAACAAATTGTTGAGATCCATATTCATAATTTACGTGATTATACAAAAGACAAATATAAAAGCGTAGATGATTATGCGTTTGGCGGTGGTGCCGGAATGGTAATGTCAATTGAACCTATTTTTAAGATTATCGAAAAGTTAACCGGGCAACGAAAATATGATGAGATAATTTATACCTCGCCTGATTCAGAGAAGTTTACACAAAAAACAGCCAACAACTTATCACTCAAAAAGAATTTAATAATCCTTACAGGGCATTACAAAGGGGTTGACCAGAGGGTACGGGATCATCTAATTACGATGGAACTCTCAATTGGAGACTATGTATTGTCCGGCGGGGAACTTGCCGGTGCTATTATCACAGATGCAATAGTCAGGTTACTTCCAGGGGTTCTTTCTGATGAAACATCTGCCCTCACTGATTCGTTTCAGGATAATTTACTTGCACCACCTGTCTATACCCGTCCTGCAAATTTCAAAGGATGGAAAGTTCCCGAGGTACTATTATCAGGTCATGCTGAAAACGTAGAAAAGTGGAGATTAGAACAATCGTATGACCGTACAAAAATGATAAGACCGGACCTTTTAAAGGATGAAGAATGAAGGCCTGCCACGTGAAATGCGACGTAGGAGCATATTTCACTGTGGATGAAGAATGCTGGTTACCGGTTGCTGGTTGCTAGTATTGATAAGCTGGATAAATTAATTAATAAACATCCTGCCGACAATCTAATTATCTGCAAATAAACTCATCATCGGGAATATTTTTTTGCAGCGTTCATTCTACTTTATCGTCATTTACATAAATATATATTACTTTTCTATTCTAAATTATTTTGAAAATGGTAAAAAATAACCTTCTCGTTGCCTTCCGAAACCTTAAAAAAAATCTTCTGCCATTCATCATCAATATTCTTGGGCTCGCTATTGGGATGACGGCATTTATCCTGATCATTCAATATGTCCGATTCGAATTGAGTTATGACGATTTTCATCAAAAAGGTAATAGGATTTTCAGGATCCAGCAAGACAGGTACAACAAAGGCGAACTAACCACCCAGTGGGCTGCAGGGTGCTCTGCAGTGGGACATGCATTATACGAAAATTTTCCGGAAGTTGAAAATTTTACACGGTTTACAATTTGGGATGGAGTACTTTCATACAACGAGAAGAGATTCAGGGAAGAGAAAATTTATCTGGTTGACACATCATTTTTTGAAGTCTTTTCTTTTCAGCTTTTAATAGGAGACAAATCATCTGCTTTAAAGAAACCGTATGAAACCATCTTATCGGAATCCATAGCACGAAAATATTTCGGCGAGGAAGATCCCATCGGAAAAAGCCTTCTCTACAATGGGGACTTTGAACTTAACATCATTGGCGTTTTTAAAGACATTCCGGGCAATTCCCATCTCAAACCCGAGATTCTGGTCTCCTGGGAAACCTATGTGAGTTTCCGGCCAGATGTGAATACTGCATGGCAATGGGATGGATTCTTTAATTACATTCTGCTAAATCCGAAAACAGACTATAAGGAGTTCGAAGCCAAAATTCCCGCTTTTGTCGAAGAACAGGTTGGGGAAGATCTGAGGCAATACAATTCAGCAGCAATATATAACTTACAACCACTGCAGGAAATCCACCTGAATTCAGATTTCATGTACGAAGCAGAGGTAAACAAGAATGCCCAGTCGGTATATTCATTGATTATTGTAGCCTTGTTTCTAATGGTTATAGCCTGGATCAACTATATAAACCTTTCAACGGCAAAATCCCTTGACAGAGCCAGGGAAGTTGGAATGAGGAAAATATCAGGCGCCAATAAAATGCAGCTTGTCTGGCAATTCCTTGTCGAATCGATCCTTGTGAATATTATAAGTATAATTCTTGCCATCATCCTTGTTTCTCTGCTATTTACTCTCTTCAACCAAATTACAGGAGAAATGCTGGATTATAGTCTTATCCATAATCCGGGATTCTGGATTACTATTGTTTTCATTTTTTTAGTTGGGGCTATTCTCTCCGGAGCATATCCGGCTTTTTTTCTCTCCTCGTTTAAACCGGCGTCTATCATCAAAGGAAAATTCAGTCAGAATCAAAAAGGGCTATTATTACGTAAAATCCTGGTAATTTTCCAGTTTACCACATCCATTGTATTAATTGCTGCTACACTACTTGTTTATAAGCAGATAACATTCATGCAAAAATATGACCTTGGAATTGATATAAATAATGTTCTTGTTCTGCAAGGTCCGGGTGTAGTAAACGATTCAACTTATACCGAAACTTTTAATGCTTTCAAGGAAGAACTGCTTCGTAAACCTGATATTCAATCTATCTCTACATCAACAACGATCCCTGGTCGTAAAGTTGGCTGGAATGCCGGAGGGATACGATTATTAAGCCAGGCTGTGGAAGAAGGGAACCAGTACAGGGTTATCGGAATGGATTGGGATTATGCCGATTTATTTGGATTAACCATCCTCGAGGGAAGAAATTTTTCTCCAGAATACACTAATAATAGTGAAACAGTCCTCTTTAATGAAAAAGCTATTAAACTCCTGTAATTCGAAAATTACCGTGATGCACTTGATAAGCAGATATTTTTCTGGGGGGATACATTCAGAATTGTTGGAGTTGTAAAAAACTATCATCAGCAGGGTCTTAAAGAAATCCCGGATCCTTTGATATTCAGGTTTTTTGAGAGCTTTACTGCTTATTATTCCATTAAACTTGCTCCCCACACAGATGTTCAGAATACAATAGCTGTTGTAGAGGATCAATGGAATGAATTCTTCAGCGAGAATCCATTCCACTATTTTTTCCTGGATGATTATTTCAGGGAGCAATATAAATTAGAGATCCAGTTTGGGAAAGTCTTTGGGTCCTTTTCATTTCTGGCTATATTTATTGCCTGTCTCGGACTATTTGGACTTTCATCTTTCATTACCCTCCAAAGAACAAAAGAGATCGGGATCAGGAAAGTCCTTGGTTCCTCTGTTCTTAACAGTGTTTTATTGCTGATCCGCTATTTTGTTTATCAAATCCTGATAGCTGTGCCCATTGGTCTATCAATTGCTTATTGGGTTATGCATCGATGGATTGAGAACTTTGCATTTCGGGTCTCAATTGGTTGGTGGTTCTTTATCCTTCCGGTTATAATTGTTTTGGTCATTGCTGTGGCTACTGTTATCGCCCAGGTTACTAAAACTGCCAATGTAAACCCGGCCGAATCGTTAAGACATGAATAGGTCGCTTGATCGAAAAACCTAAACCAAAGAGTTGCATGGTGTTGCGTTATGTTATGTCGTAGTGAGAAAGTTTGCGGTGAAGAAAAGTTTATAAGTTTTATGTGTAGTAAATTTCCCACCTCGTCAAATAGGTCCGGCAATATCTGAAGTCCTAACACTTGGGCTACCGGACAAAAACAATGAGTGTATTTTAGTTACATCTGATAAAGAAGTTCCAATAGGCGTCAAACTTTACTAACCGCCTTTTTGCAAACATCACATAACAAGCTACCTTAGTATCTTTCTTACAAAAGCAACCGTAAAATATGACATCAGGAACAGTCCGACAAAGCCTTCAAGTCCTGATACCCACCGTATTACACCGGAGGGATAATAATCTCCGTATCCAATTGTCAGAAAAGTAATTGCACTGTGGTAAAGCGCTACCTGTACAGTTGATAAATGATCGGGGTCACCGACTGAAGAGGTTATATCGGCAGAAGTAAATAATTGCAATACAACATAAATAAATGAAAAAAACAAATAGCCAACAACCATACTGAACAGTACCCTAAGCGGATTAGTTGCATATAATCCAGCCTGATCAAAAACCAGCCATTGAAAAGCTTTTGCAGGGTATTGCCAAAATGCATTCATGGGATTTTTTTTTATGCTCTCTTGTAAATCGGCTTTTGCTTCATGCCGCTTAAACTGGATATAGGCCAGGTCTTCATCACCATACTTGCCTGTCAAACGAAAATTCTCTTTCAGCATTCTGAATTGTTCAGCCAACTGTCGAAAGGATGATTCATTCTGCTCTTTTATCATTTTTTCAACCCTGTTACTATGCCAGTCAAGATTGATCCTGCCTAATAATCGCATACCGGTAAGATCAAGCAACCTTATATCAATATCAAAATCATATGGCTGAAGGTCAATTATATCTCGTACTATCGTATCTGAAAGATCTATAATATCACACTTAGCTACTCTCAAATCAAGATAATGATCGAGGTGACAAGATTTCATTGACAAACTTTTAAACCTGGAATTGTGAAATGAAATATCTCCCTCACCAAAATCAGTACTTTCAAAATTAAGCTCACAATTATCATATTCAGCAAGTTCAAAATTCAAATTACCCTTACCAAATTTTGCTTTTCTAAAGCTAAACTTTCCATTCCTGATCTGGCTGCCTTCAAAACTCACATTGCAATTACCAAAAACAGAACGGTTAAAATTTATTCTTCCATCATTAAACTCCACTGTCCTGAAATCAACATTACTGTCTCCAAATTCAGCGCGCTCAAAAGATATGCTTCCCTTTCCAAACTTTGAAAAATGGAAATCAATACCTCCCCCTTTAAACCGGGCAATTTTGAAACTTACCTCACCATCATTGAAGTTCGTATTTATAAATGAGACCTGATTGCTGTAAAATTCAGTATTAACGAACGAGACTAATCCCTGACCAAAATCAGTGTATTGAAAATCCATTTTACCATCATGAATAACAGAATTCTTAAAAATAAAATCTCCTGAACTGAATATTGCATTGGCAAAGTCAATATTACCATCACGAAATAAAGTATTGGAAAAACTCACCTCTCCGTCACCAAACTTTGCAGAGTTGAATGAAACATCACCTTTCGCAAAATGAGACCCTTCAAAAGATAAATCCCCTTCACTAAATTCAGAAAAGGAAAAATCCGTTCCAAACTTTGATTCGAAAAATGAATGACGAGCACTTAGTCCCTTAAGGTCAACATATTCTTTTTTACCAATTCCACGTTCACCGCGATAAACCGAAAGAGAGAAGTTCTTAATCAGGCAATGATCTAAATCAAGATATTCCTTGTTATCAATCATTTTATAGAGTTTCTCACTTTCCAGGTAACCGAAAAGTTCAACAGCAACTGATTTGTTTTTATCATCCAACAAAGTTACAATAGCAGTCTTTGGAAAAACCCTGCCATCATCTGTAGTATATTTGAGATTCTTTACCTCAACCTTATAATTTGTATACTGAAAAGTCATATGCTATGGAAAAAAGTTGTTTGACAAAAATATGAACAAGGCTCCGCAAATTAATAAAAAAATATGCTAATTGTATTTATTAAGTACCTTTTTATCCCTGCTGCATAATTGTTTATAAGGACAATATTTGCAAATATCCGGCTCATCCACCTGCCGGAATGGAATAGTGGTATCGTAAATTTCCTCAATTACTTTTTTTAATAATTCAATAATAGCCACCTCATAGTCAGATATATCCATAACCGGACTTTTGGATTTTCTATCATCCTTAATAAAAATCCGGTAATCAAAATTCTTATTGTGAATATCTCTTACAGAATAAATCCCGGGAATAACAGCTGTATCTGCTTCCTTCTTTTTCAGCATTAATGCATATATAAAGGTTTGCAAAACAGCTCTCTTTCTTTTCTTATCTCCGGCAATGAACAGTTCACTGATCATTTTTATCTCATTCTCAGTAGCACCGGTTTTATAGTCAATCACTCTGATTACCCCATCAACCATGTCAATTCTATCGACCTTTCCCCCTACCCTGATTTTTTCAGGATTACCATTAAGGAAAAAAGGAATATCTAACCAGTGATTTTTCTCCAACTCAATAATACGGAAAGGGGCATATTTACGATCGGTTTCCAATATTGATATCACATACTTTATTAAAACATCACGGATAACCAAACTTTTTCCGGATATTTCAAGGTCCTCCATCTTTTTATTATCATTTTCAAACCAGATTTCAATAAAAGATTGGTTTACAAAATCCCGGATTTTATTACGGTTTTTTATTACCTCTTCAATAACCGGCAAATCAACGGTTTTTCCTTCATATGGCTTGTAGAGAAGATTAACCGAATGGTGCAAAAGGTTTCCAAATATCATTGGGTCTATCTCTTCAATCACTTCATCCGGCTCTTTTAATTGTGCAACATATTTGAAATAAAATTTTAGAGAACAATCCAGATACATATTTAGTGCAGTTGGAGAAATGTATCTATCCGCCTTATTATTCTTAACTATATACCCTGATAATACCTGTAAAGTTTTTTTATTCTTGAAAATCCGGATTGGATCATTTTTTTCAATATTAATTTTATAACCAAGTATCCTTTCTTTTATATCAACCTCCTTATCATACTTCATTTGAGTAAGAAACCTGCTCATCTCTCCGGTTTTTAAACCTCCCGAACTTGTATCATAAATTAAGGATATGTTCCGGGCCCTTTGAATCAGACGGTAAAAATAATAGGCATAAATAGAATCCTGGTGTTCAATAGTTGGAAGTCCAAATCCCTTTCTGAGGTTAAATGGAATAAATGAATAACGGGGCCGGGACCTGGGAAATACACCTTCATTCATTGAAAGAATAACCACATTTTCAAAATCCAAAGTCCTTGTTTCCAAAATACCCATTATCTGCAAACCACTTAAAGGCTCTCCGCTAAATGGTATCTTCATATCACGCATATACCTGTTAAGTAACCGGTAATAAATATCAAGGGATAATTTTATTCCTTTGGCTTCCTTTATTATATCGTCAAGCCGCTTTATTAATGTATAAACATTATAAATATACTCCCTTTCTAATGTTGAAAAGCGGGAGTTTCCCTTTTCCTCATTTGTTTCCTGTTTATGAAAATATTCCAGTATCTCCAGCAGATATGATGATATATCCTCAACTTTTTCAACAGCAGTAAATATTATTCGTAACAACTCATTCTTAATCTCTTTTCCGGGAGACCAGTATATAATGTTTTTTGAATTGATATTCTGTTCGATTGTTTTTACTTCTTCGCCTGCAACATACTGAATATAATGACTATATAATATAGGAAGAACATGTTTGAAATAAAAAACCGGGTTTCTGCCTGATCCATTCCTGAGTGATCGCTGAAGTTCAATCAAATTACACACTAATCCGTACACAGGTGTGCTCTTCACAGGATATCCCATAGTAATATTAACATTGCTTATTTCTTCAGGCAGGGAGTAAATTACCGGCATTAACAAATGTTCGTCAGGAAGAACTATTGCAGTATTATGATCAAGGTCTTTAATTTCCCCGTATGATTCCCTGAAAACCTGTTCCAGTATTTTTGTCTGACCAATTTCCGAGGGTACGCCAATAAATTCAATTTTTTTTCTTTTATCCAGCATATAATTGAAAGTGAGATCCAATTCTGCAGAAGGATATTTCTTTCTGTTCTTTGAAATAAAAAAACCTGCCTCCTGAAACTCCTTCCCTTCATCTAAATAATATTGATCCCAATCCCAATAGAATTCAGCTTTCTTACTATCCCTCAAATATTCAAACAACCTGTCTTCGGCTTTACTCAAGGCATTAAAACCAATAATAATATATGATGAATACTTCAATTCCAGGTTCTGCTTATTTATTATTTTCTCCGCAACCTGCCTGTAAAGCATTCCCTCATATGCAAGTCCCTCATTACTGATCTTATTTTTGAATCCGGTATATATATTGTACAGCACCTCCCACAAGCAAATAAATTCTTCCTGATGCACAGATGTATTTTTAGGTTCAAACCATTTCCAGAACTGTTTAATGACTTCTATTTGCTCCTTGTCAAAAGCAGAAAACCGGTCTTCAATTTCCTTTAAATCACTGAGATTCCGGAACAGCTCCTTAGCCGAAACAAGGTATTTATCCACTTCGTCAAAATCACCAAGAAGCATTTCTCCCCAGTGATAAAATTCATCAAAACTCTCTTCCGATTTTTTTTCCTGCCGGAAACACTTATAAAGTTCAAAAATCAAATATAATGGATCAGCTAACTGAAGACCTGAAAATTCCTGCATTAACTCTCTGATTGTCATGAATACAGGCGACCATACCGGTTTATCAGTAATTTCACTGAGATAACGGCTAAAAAATAAACCGGCTCTTTTATTTGGAAAAACTATACAAACATCCCCAAGCTCATCATTATGATGTTCATAAACCTTTTTTGCGATCTGGTATAAGAAGTTGTTTTTCAATGTATTAAGGCATTAGATTAAGTCTCCTGGTTACTGGTTAGTGGTTACTTTATTTTACATTCTATATTCAAAATTCCCTGAAATGTATTCATTTCCTCTAGTTTCTGTTCAAATAAATTGAGTATCTGATCCGTTCGTTTCATATTCCACCGGGGACCGGCCAGATATCGTGGTGGTGCTTCACCGGTGATCCGTTCAACCACAAATGCAGGATTGAGTCTT
>JAUWPX010000068.1 GCA_030611395.1 Bacteroidota bacterium
TATACATGCTCACCCCTCTGCCTAAAGTGCAGAACCAGAGATTGCCTTGGCTATCCTCAAGGATAGACCTAACATAATTATTACTTAATCCCTCTTTTTCGGTAAAATGTGTAAAGGATTCGCCATTATACATGCTCACTCCTCCTCCATCTGTGCCAAACCATAGATTGCCTTGGCTATCCTCAAGGATAGACCTAACATAATTATTACTTAAGCCCTCTTTTTCGGTAAAATGTGTAAAAGTTTCGCCATTATACATGCTCACCCCTCCTCCATAAGTGCCAAACCATAGATTGCCCTGGCTATCCTCCAGGATGGACAAGACATCATTATTACTTAAGCCCTTTTTTTGGGTAAAATGTGTAAAAGTTTCGCCATTATACATGCTCACTCCTCCGCCATTAGTGCCAAACCAGAGATTGCCATGGCTGTCCTCCAGGATGGACGAGACATATAACGAATTCATCCCCTGTTCTATATCCAGGTATTTCATATTAACTCTGGCGTTATCTTTCATGCATGGTGGTAAGGCCTTAACTGGTTGAGGTTGAATGCAGGGCACAACTTTCCCTTTAGCGGGTATGGGCACACCAGTGGGCACAGTATCTCCGTTGGAGTTAACCAGCATAAAAGAAGAGGTATCTACACCGGGAGTAAAAGTTTTGAGGGAGTCTCTATTTACAGGAATGACGGTGAGGGCTTCCGGTATTCTATGTATGTTAAGGTTGGTGAGAACCACCTCTGGTTCACCTGCAGGAATTATTTTAGGTTGTGCTACACTATCGGGATGGATAGCTTTGCCTTTGGCCGGAACAGGCACCCCTGTTTTTATTGTATCACCCAGAGAATTGATCAAAGGTTGAATTGTGTCTCCTGTCACTTGGTTGATGATATAGCCTTCTTCGGTGTTTAATGCAACTGTTTGCGGAGCCGGATACAAAGGGGGCATTTCATCAGATGCGCTTTGCCTGTCGCTATTGCAGGAAGCGAGAAGCAAGATAATAGTGAAGTATGTGAATGCTTCTTTCAATTTTTTATTGTTATATGTGCTACAACGGGAGTCTCTGCACAAACCCCTAATATATTTAAATACTTACAATATTATTCAATTTAAATGTATTTGTGTGCATTTTGGCTGAAAAATAATTATTACAAGTATTCCATATTGCTAATAGATGCTTAAACTTACTAAAACGTTCCATTTTTACTACTCAAATACAGGACAGGTTAAAATGAAGTTTTCAATACCTGCCTGTAGTTGCTATCGTTTGGGGTAAAGTTATTTGGTTTTATAAATAACCCAATCTTCAGATTGTCCGTCCGAATGTACCCTGCCCGTCCGGTCAGGCGGGCGTTCAGTACGGGCGGGCCGTCTGTTGACTGCCTGCCCGGATGACTCCGGTCGGACAGGCCGACTGATTTTACAAACAACTGCTATTATACCCTTGAATTTCCTGAAATTTATATAAATAAAGACACTTGTTTATTTATAATCGCAAAATATTTAGTTGCAAAACTCAAGAAGATATTGAAGCCGATGTGAGAGGTTATAGAATTACCAAAAACCAGGCGAATAGAGATTCCTGCTGCTAAATGGAGATTGTCCGTAGGGATTGAACCTGTAGCAGGGATTAAGTCCGTCACTGTATTCCACTTGTGCGCCAATTGTAAACGCATTTGAGATCTTATACTTAGCGCCAAGCGTAAACCGGTCAAAATGATCATTCCGGGATAATGATGAGTTGAGCCGGAAAGGAGAATAATTATTTGCTGAAAATTTGCTTGTATAAGCACTTCCATAAACCAGTAGTTTATTATTTACAAGATAATTACCTGAAGCAAACATTGCAAAATCGGAGGTAAGCCTGCCAGGTAAGCTGCCCTGTTCAATACTACCAGGGGCAAACTGATTGAATACCGAAGTATGATTATTCATTAAAATACCTCCCACACTGAGGTTAAATCGTGAAGAAATATTAAAATTTAATATTGGAGCAATATAAGATGACATCATAGGACTTCCGGTAAATGAAGAAAAAAATGAAGTACCAAGTTGCACATCAACATTCATGAGCTGCAGGTCTTCACTACTATGGCCTATATTCAGGCTATCAAGAAAATATTTTTCAGGACCCGGAGCCGGCATAAAGTAAGCATCGGGAAAATGATAAAACCATTGTGAATTTGCCGAAATAAAAGGCAAGAAAAATAATGTTATGATCAGAATTCTATACTTCATAGTTATTTACCCAAAATGATTATCAAATTATAAAATTAATAAAAATGAGTCAAAACGTCAAATACTTACCTCACTCACCTTACTCACCTTAGTAACACCATTAATCTTCTCCAGTTTCCTTACGAGTCCCTCCAAAATTCTATTACCGGCAACAAGTACTTTCAGGTTACCTTCAAACAAACCTTCTTTTGATTCAACAGATATTGATCTCATATTTACCCGCATATAATTTGCAATAACATCTGTTATTCTATTGATCATCCCTATTTCATCCACTCCGGATATTCGTATATTTGCCAGAAACGACTCAGACCCGGCAGGCTTTGTCCATCTTACCTTAACAATCCTGTATCCGAAATTTGAATATAGATATGGTGCGTTTGGACAGTTTATCTGATGAATTTTTATTCCTTCGCTAATAGTAACAAATCCGAATATTTTATCACCAAATGCTGGCATACAACATTTTGCAAGTTTATAGTCCAGGTCTTTTACCTTATCTTCAATAATCAGGAAATCATCAAAAGACCCGGCTACCGGCAATTCTTTTCGGGGTTCATCTTTTGTAATTTCCTTCGAAGGCAATATATCTTTTCCCGGTTTGGAAAGGATTTCCTTTATCTCACTAATATCAATCTTTTCAGTTTGAATCATCCAATACAGATCCTGTGCAAGCTTTAATTTATAAAAAGAAAGAAGCTTTATTACAACCGGATCGGAATAACGAATTTTCCAGTTTTTTAACCGGCGGATCAGTATTTCTTTCCCGGCTTCAGCAGCTTTGAGTTTTTCTTCATTCAGAGTTTGTTTAATCTTTGTTTTTGCCTTTGAGGTTATCACAAAGTTCAACCAGTCTGTTTTAGGTTTCTGATTCTTTGAGGTAAGGACAGAAACTCTGTCTCCATTTTTCAAAATATGCCGGATAGGCACATTTTTTCCGTTCACGTTACCTGCAATACAGGCAGCTCCTACATCAGAATGTATCTCAAAAGCAAAATCAAGAACTGTTGCACCGGCTGGCAATTGCTTCAAATCACCGTTTGGGGTGAAAATATATATTTCATCAGAATATAAACCGGATTTGATCTGCTCATAGAAATCAAGAGATGTTGATTCCTGGGAATCAAGAATCTCACGCATCCTTGTCAACCATGAATCCAGTTTGCTATCACCTTTGCCGCTTTTGTACCTCCAGTGAGCAGCATAACCCTTCTCTGCAATTTCATTCATACGTGAGGTACGTATCTGAACTTCAACCCATCTGCCTTTTGCACCTACTACAGTTGTGTGTAAAGATTCATAACCATTTGATTTTGGAATGGATATCCAATCCCTTAATCTTTGTGGGTTTGGCTGGTAAATATCTGTAACTATAGAATATGCCTGCCAGCAATCTTTCTTTTCCTTTTTTTCCCTGGTTTCCAATATTATTCGAATGGCAAAAATATCATAAACTTCTTCAAAATTCACTTCCTGTTTTTTCATCTTTTGCCAGATAGAGTGAATGCCTTTAAGACGACCTTTAATTTCGAAATTCAATCCACGATTATTAAATTTCTCTTTTAATGGTTTAACAAATTCCCTGATAAATCTGTTCCTGCGTAAAGTTGACTCTCTTATTTTTTCTGCAATAGAATTATATATATCAGGTTCCAGGAATTTTAAAGATATATCCTCCATCTCAGATTTGATATTGTAGAATCCCAATCTATGCGCTAAAGGGGCATACAAATAATATGTTTCAGAAGCTATTCTAAGGTGTGATTCATTATCCCTGGCATCAAGTTTTCGCATTACTTCCATCCTTTCAGCCAGCTTAATAAGTATTACCCTGATATCATCTGCAAGATTAACAACCAGCTTCCTGAAATGGTCAGGTTGGTACGAAGTTTTTTGAGTATCCAGATCAGATATCTTTCCTAACCCTCTAACAATATCGGAAATCTGAAAATCAAGAGTTTTTTTCAGGTCGTTTTCAGTGATCTTTGTTATGGTTGTGATATCTTTGAGAAGTGCCCCGATTACCGATATATAGCCAAGTCCCATTTCTCCGGCTACTATTTTCGCAACCGATGTAATATGGTAAATTACAGGTTCGCCGGTATAAGTTACTTTGCCATTACATTCCTCAGTAACAAGTTGGTATGCCTTCCTGATCTGTTTCAACTCTTTCCTGGCAGGAGCTACATGGAAAGACCTGAGAAGTCCCCTGTATCTGTTTTTAATCTCTTTTTCAGTAATAACCGGTAGAACTAGCATCAGGGAGTCCAATTATTAATCCAATTTCAAAAAGTTCATAACAGCCTTATTGCCTATAAGAGCATTAGCAGGTATAGGATTATCCCTATCAAAAATTTTCAGGTCATCTTGTAGTAATATAGTAACAAAATCTTCCTTATAGCCATTATCATAAGGTATTGATCCTATTCTTAACTGCAAATGATGAGCCAGAAAATTATATGCAGCTGTTCTTTTTGAGTAGCCATAATCATGTTTTTCTGCAGGCAAATGAACGTTCTCTACTTTATGTTCAGCGTTGTAAAGTGAATATACTCTTTGGATATATGGATATTCAATACGTGGAGTATTTCTTGTCCAATCAGCTCCGTTAGAGATCAGCAATAAAGGCCTTGGAGCACAAAGGGCTGCAATTTCAACATTATTAGTTTGATGATGGTCACTTTTATGAATAGGCATTCCGCTTTCACAAACACAACCTCCGAAGAAATGAGCTGATACCTGAACAACCGGCACCGATACTTTTACTCTATCATCAATAGCGGTTAAAATGAATGTCTGAGTACCACCACCTGATCCGCCTGTCATTCCAATTCTTTTTGAATCAACATCAGGGCGTGATATCAAATACTCTAATACTCTTTTGCTGTTCCATGTCTGAAGTAATAAAGCTATAGGTATATCATGACTTACCTGCTGAGATTCTCCAAATCCTACCATATCATAAGCAAATACTACTGCTCCCATCCTGGCTAAAACAGCACTCCGTATTTGCACATCGTCAGTAAAGCGTTTATTTTTCATATGCCCGTGAGGACAAAGTACCGCCGCATATTTTTCCTGTTTTTTTGTTGGTATGTAAAGGTTTCCTGTAATATAAAATCCGGGAAAACTCTCTATCGCAATATTTTCTACGACATACCCATCCATTATGCGTGTATTTTTAATTACCGGATTGAATTCTCCATTAATTTCGGGCATTTGTTCCAGTTTCATTCCCTGAATTATACCTTGTTTTATTATTTCTGCTCTTCTCTCCCATGAATTTATATCATCCCATTCCATCGCAAACTTTTTCATCATAATATTTGCTTCATCCTCTGTCCAGTGGTATCCCTGACATAACATGCTATCCTGACCATATCCGGTTAGTATAAAGCAAATAAAAACCAGCGATATTAAATACTTAATAATTTTCATTGTTTTATTCCTTTTATATTTTGTTAATACTATTCAATACTTTTTTCAATGTCAGATAGATCTGTTAAAACTTTCATTTTTTTAAAATTCGTTCTTTATTTTTTCCAGGAACAATATTTCTGCAAAAAATTGCCAATCGAAGGATATAGTTTGGTTTGCCAAATGAGAATGATGATCCTGATCGAGAATATAACTTTCGGGTTTTGTCAGTACGCGGGTTTTACCATATACCAGTTCAAATTGCCTCCTAAGCACATTAAATTCCTCAGGAAGTTTCTTTATCCTTTCCATGGCTTTTGTTTCCTGCTGTTCGTTTTGTGCCATATCATATGCCTTTAAAGCCAATAGTGCTTTGGAAGTAAATCGTACCAATTCATTTACCTGCTCATAAACTTCAAGCGTATATGTATTACGAATAGCTTGTGATTTAATAGTTGTGATTTTGGCAGCAATACTATCGCAGTCCTGTAATACTATAGCTGCTCGCTCCAGACGTTTTGCATATTGTGTGCTCCAGTTACCTTTATTATTTCCATCAGGCAAATTAATTACTGCTTTGTCTGCGGGATTATTAAGCTTGTGTAATTGATTACGATTATTACCTTTTAATAAAGCATTCTTCCAAAAGGCCACCGGCTTTTCCAGTTGATCAATAAATGCATACTCTGCAGGTGCCAAAGTGTTGGAAAACTCTCTTTGACGATAGGCTGATTTTATGTCTTTATTTGTCCTTTTTTCTCCTGTCCACGTGTATTCTGCAAAGGCAATAATACCACGCATATAAAGTTCGAAATGTGGAGAGTCATCATCCCATAAGGTTAATAACAGTCCATTAATGCCACTGCTTATGGAACTCAAAGCGAAGGATTTGATATTATCCATATTGCTTTCGTTTTGGGGCATCAAAACCCACCTTGTTTGCCCTGCTGTAGCTCCCATAACCTGCATTCCATTTTTACGAAACCATTCCATTGCCCTTATATTCCCAATCGCCTGAGGGGAACTATAGTTCCAACGCATGTAAATACAATTTTTGGAAAACTGACCGAGAAACTCAACCAGTTTGTGTTCGTTTTCTTCCCATACCTTGTCCACCTCTTCTCCTGTGAGTTCTGTGTTGAACATCGGCCGATAAACACCAGCATATTTTAATGGCATATCGTCCCAGAATATAGGAATGCGTCCATGTTCTTCAGCAAAATTACATACTTTATTTAGCCATGTCAATTGTAACTCTAATGACGATCTTCCACTACCACGTCCTGTAGTATGTACTTCATCTCCACCAACATGCAAATATCTGCCATAAGGTGTTGCTTCCATAGCATCAAGGTACAGATCAAATTGCACTTTATATGTTTCAGGATCAAGTGGATTAAAAGCCCAGTCGCTTTTTGGATCATCGCGCAAATTCTTGTATTTGTCATGCTTTAGAATAAATGAAGCATGTCCTAATCCTTGTATTAACGGGCTTATTTCAATATTTCGATCTTTGGCATAATTACTAAGCTTCTTCCATTCACTTATACTCAATGCATCAGCCGATCCCACTTCGGGTTGACGTTCATACTTTATCTTATCT
>JAUWPX010000102.1 GCA_030611395.1 Bacteroidota bacterium
ATTTGAAAGCGGAGAGTTGCAAAAAGATTCAGTTATTTCCATTTTGGAAACAACTTGCCATTAAACCCACCATCAGGGTTTGTAACCGCTGACGGGGTTTACGAATCATTAACCCACTGCAACACAATTCTTCAACATCCTTCATTTTTAATAAAGTATTACGGTTATTCTTGTAACTTTTATTATTTTTAACTTCGTTATATTCAATTATTCTTATACAAATTTTGTGATCTATAGAACTTTTATTAAAAGAACAAGGAGGAAAAGTAATGAAAGGTGAATTTGCACATATTGTCCTGTTTTGGCTAAAAAATCCTGATAACCAAAAGGAGAGAAAGGAATTCGAGTCTTTTCTTGAAACATTTATTAAAAACTCGGAATATGTAAAGTCCATGCATTTTGGGTCCCCGGCAAATACTAACAGATCTGTTATTGATAATACATATACCTATTGTTTGATAGTAACTTTTACTTCAAAAGAAAAACAGGATAAATATCAGGACGAACAGGGACACAAAAAGTTTATTTCTGAATCCGAAGAATTATGGGATAAAGTAACTGTGTATGATTCGATAAATTGTTGGTAAAATCCTTTTATGAATATGAAAAAGAATACAGCAAACGAATACCCGGATTACTTTGCGAGGGTTTATGATTTGATTTATCATAAATTGCGGGACGGAGTAGATAATCAATACTTCCTGGACCAAATAAAACAAATTAATGGTAAAATTCTGGAGGTTGGTGTGGGGACCGGCCGGTTTTTTATTGACGCCCTGACCAAAAACGCAGATATATACGGGTTTGATATTAGCAGGTCAATGGTTGATGTGCTGAAAATAAAACTAAACAAAACACACAAACTGAAAGAAATTTTTACAAATTAAATTATTATGAGAAAAATTTATAGCACAACAGCAATACCGGTATTGGTTATAAGTATTATTTTATGTTCATGTAGTTCAACAAGCTTATTAACAATAAGTGTTACTGAGCCAGCCCCGGTACATGTTCCTTCAAACATTAAATCAATTGGTATTGTTGACAGAAGTTTGCCTATGGAAAAAAATATAGAAATGGACAAACTTGATAAAATTCTGTCTGCAGAAGGCAAAAATCTGGACAAAGACGGAGCCCATGAATCGGTTGTTGGTCTATTTGATGAACTAAAAAATAATAACAAATTTTCCGAAGTGAAAATAATTGATAGTGTTGATGTAAGGAGCCCGGGAGCTGGTGTTTTTCCATCAGTACTTTCCTGGAAAACAATTGAGCAAATTTGTTATGAAAACAATGTAGACGCCATCTTTGTTTTATCATTTTATGATACGGATGCGAAAATTGATTATAAAGCTGTTCCAATTGAAATTGATGGCCCTTTGGGGATAAAAATTCCGGCTGTTGAACATCATGCAATAATTGCTACTTTAATAAAAACCGGATGGAGAATTTATGATCCGGCAAACAAATTCATTCTTGATGAATATTTGGTAAATGAGAATATTGTATTAACAGGTGCAGGGATTAATCCTATAAGAGCAATTGAAGCAATAATGGGAAGAAAAGAGGCCGTTTTACAGTTAAGTAATAGCATTGGTCATAATTATGCATTAAGAATACTTCCTTATAGAATAAGAGTCTCCAGGCACTATTATGTTAGAGGAACAAATAATTTTAAAATAGCAAAACGCAGAGCACAAACAGGTAAATGGGATGAAGCAGCTGAACTTTGGGATAAAGAAGTTTCAAACCTTAAAAGAAAAGTAGCCGGTAGAGCTTGTTATAATATGGCTATTATTAATGAAATTAATGGTGATCTTAATGCTGCTGTTGAATGGGCATCAAAATCTTATACCGATTATAAAAATAAAAAGGCTTTACGATATCTCAATGTGCTTAAATACAGAATTGAAAGAAACATGCAATTACAGCAACAAATGGAATATTAATTTAATTGTAATCTAATAATGAAAAATCTGAGATTGTCTTTCTTAATAATTTTATTATCAATATTTACGGGTGTGTTTTCTTATGCCCAGGACTGGCCGGATTTAAATCGTTTCAAAGATGAGAATGCAAAACTCGGATTGCCTTTACCGGACGAAAACCGGGTTGTATTTATGGGTAATTCTATTACTATAGGCTGGGGACGGATTTGTCCGGATTTTTTCTTGGGCAGACCATATATCAATCGGGGTATCAGCGGACAGACAACTCCCCAGATGCTGGTCAGATTCAGAGCCGATGTAATCGATCTTAAACCTGCAGTTGTAGTCATTCTGGCAGGTACCAATGATATTGCCGGGAATACCGGACCTTCAACAATTAAAATGATAGAGGATAATATTGCTTCCATGGCTGAATTGGCAAAGGCTAACGGCATTGAAGTTGTTCTTTCTTCAGTGTTACCGGTTTTTGATTATCCATGGGAGCCCGGACTTGAACCGGTTGAAAAGATCGCCGCTCTGAATAAGTTTTTGAAAAATTATGCTGAAAAAAATGGAGCTATATACCTGAATTACTTTTCATCACTGGCAGATGAGCGAAAAGGCATGAAGGAAGAATATGCAAGTGATGGGGTTCACCCAAACGAAGCAGGATATAAAGTAATGGCACCTCTTGCTGAGGAAGCTATAGCAAAAGCTTTAAATCAGAAAAAAATCAGCCTGGCAGTAGAATAAATAATCACGTAATTATTTTGTCTAAAAAGCAAATTCCTATCCTGGCAGGTTTCCTATTGAAACAACTTGCCATAAAACCACCGTCAGGGTTTGAACCACTGACGGGGTTTCTGATATTAAGCAATCATTCATTCCGCAATTTTAACATTCTCGTCAAAAATCCCATCAAGCAAAAGATTTGCAATTATTGGACCTTTATCTGTCATTGTAACCCAGACAATATGATCAAACTCACCAAATGATGTTCCTCTCAATTCACTTGCCCCACCTGTGGTTCCCAGGCCAATATAACTTTGACCATGAATTTCTACTTTCTTGTAATGGTGTGCATGTCCGGCAAAAGCAGTGTGAAGCCGGCCCTTCAACATGTTCTCTATTTTCACATAGCCATCTATCTTATCCTCCTCGTTCCAATAAAAATATGGCCTGTGAAAGAAAACAAATGTCCACCGCACATTCATGTTATCCATAAGGGCTTTTTGTATGTAGTTAACCTGGGTATCGCTGATATTCTCAAAGGGAGGATCTTCAGTGGAGATAACGAGAAACAGCACATTTTTATATACAAAATGATAGTATGGCTGTCCATAACGTTCATGATACATATTCTGCATTACATCATTGCTGATGTCATGATTCCCCGGCACCCGGAAGAAACGCATCTCCAGATTACTGAGAATTTCATCCATTTCATCATATTGTTGTTTCAGAGTGTCGTGGTTCTCTGTATACCCTTCAATCAGGTCCCCGACACTCATGACAAACTCCGGTTGCAGGAGGTTCAGTTGTGTTACCGCATTTCTGAAAACACCAGCCCGGCAGCCTCCGGTCCGGTCAGTTACAATAGCAAACTGAAAATCCATAGGATCGTTCATGAAGGCTTTATCTGTCCAGGGTTGAGTTTTATCGGTTACAGGTGACTTAAACCCGACCTCAGAATTCGTGCAACCTACAAGGAAAATCAGCACAATAACCTGTACCAGAACTAAATACTGTTTAATACTTTTCATAATGGTTCCTTTTATATTATTGATTTTTAGTTTTGTATTTTCTCATTTTTAATCCTACTCAAATGTATACACGCCCAAATTTTTATTATATTGCTGTTTTGATTTAGGGTTCCTAATTCTACTTTACGACCATAAAAGCTCTTTGAAATATTTGTAAAAATAGTATCTTTAAGATAATTAACATAATATTTAACCTGATCGATTGAATTTTGATATAACACAAATTCAATCGAAAAGGATTTTCCGAAAAACCCACATTGTCAAATAATTACGCAAGTAATCGTCTAATTGGATATAGTGATACTTATAAGGTTCACAGAAGGGACTATTTCCAACGGTTGTTATTAGGATTGAAAGTAAGATTTGGAAAAAAATGAAATACGACCAATTAATTATATACTATTTTTCAGGTACCGGTAATGCCCGGAATGCGGCAATATGGATTGAGAAATTTGCAAAGGGAAAAGGCTTAAGAACTCATCTGATAAATATTGACAGATTTAAAACAGTTGATGTTCCGGAGTTATTCGAAAGAACATTAATTGGCTTTTGCGTACCAACACATGGCTTTAATGTGCCGCCTATTGTTCTCAAATTCCTGACTAAATTCCCAAAAGTTAAAAATATTGATTCTTTTATATTAAACACTCGTGGGGGTTTGAAGTTGTACAAATTCTTCCTGCCGGGATTAAGTGGTGTTGCCCAATTATTACCTGCTTTGATTCTTATGATGAAAGGATTCAGGATTGTAGGTATGCAACCACTCGATTTGCCGTCTAATTGGCTGTTCCTTCATCCGGGATTAAAGGAAAAAATCATCAATTCAATTTATAACAGATGTCAGGGAATTGTAAATAATTTTGCCACAAATTTACTTGAAGGAAAAAGAAAGTATAAAGCCTTGATTTCATTGCCTGTTGATCTGGCTGTAATACCAATAAGTGTTGGATATTACTTTTTTGGACGGTTCTTTCTTGCTAAAACACTTATTGCTACTAATGCTTGCACTAATTGCGATTTGTGTGTTTCCCAATGCCCGGTTGAAGCAATCAGAAAAGTTGATGAAAGATTATTTTGGACATACAAATGTGAGAGTTGCATGCGTTGTGTAAATACATGTCCACAAAGGGCAATAGAAACTGCTCATGGCTTTTCGGGTTTGATAGTAGTAATTGTATATGTTTTATTAATACCTTTTATAATTTCTATTTTGAAATATTATGACATACTGGATATCGAAAAACAATCGAAGTTATTTGAACAGGGGTGGTCTTTAATTACTACTTCAATACTTATTTTATTTGGTTTTCTAAGTTATAGATTATTACACTTTATAATGAAGTACAAAATTGCGAATAGGATTATTACTTATAGTTCGCTTAGTAAATATAAGTTTTGGAGAAGGTATAAACCACCTAAATATTAACAAGAAAAGATAGAATATCATTATGATAATAAGGAACAATTTAGATAAACCATTTGGCCCTATGGTATCTTTTGCCGGGATAGTCATGTTTATTGCAGGATTAATAGCTACTTATTTTGCACTTACCGGTTTGATTTTGGTTTTTGTCGGTGCTTTCCTTGGATTCACATCAACAAGTACCCTGCTTGATACTGATAAAAAAAGGATTAAATTTTCGAATAACTTATTTGGAATTATACCTGTTGGACAATGGATTGAAATTAAACCGGAAATGAAAGTAGGATTAAAAAATATACAAAGGGGTTACCGGGTATATAGCAGGAGCAACAGGATGCATGATGTACATATTAAGGATATTAGGATAATGTTATATGGGGCTGATAACAAACAGATTATGCCGGTTAAAAAATTTGATTCACTTGATTCTGCAAAAACCGGGTTAGAAAGCTTAAGTAAACAATTTGGGATAGGTTTGAGATGAAGAAATGAGTGAATGATTGAATGAGTAAATGATAAAATGAAAGGAATACCTATTCTCTGATTTATTCGTACATCTTTCTGGGAAGCTAACATGACAAAATGTGCATGATTTTACTCTGGAATGCTATTTGAATAGTACATTTCAGGGTATAAATTTTAAAGAAAACAGACATGGAATTAGATAAATTTACAATAAAATCTCAGGAGGCAATACAAAGGGCGCAACAGTTGACAATGGAAACTGAAAACCAGGCGATAGAGTGCGGTCATCTGTTGAAAGGGATATTAGAGATCGATGAAAATGTATTGCCTTTTTTGTTTAAAAAATTGGCGATTAATGAGCAAAACTTAATACAGGCTTTAAACCAGATAATAAAAAGCTATCCTAAAGTTTCCGGCGGACAGGTGTATTTATCGAATACAGCTAATCAGGCATTAGTGAAAGCGCAACAACAAAGTAAAGA
>JAUWPX010000122.1 GCA_030611395.1 Bacteroidota bacterium
GCATACTCATAAAAGCACCCGGCACTCCATGACCGGTGCAATCGGTAACGGCAACAATTGTTTTGTTGCCGTTTGCTGTTATCCAGTAAAAATCGCCACTGACAATATCTTTGGGTTTACTGAAAATAAAGTAGTCATAAAAGGATTTTTTAAACAATTCACTCCCTGGCATCATAGAAGACTGAATCTGACTTGCATACTTAATACTGTCGGTTAATTCTTTTTTTTGAGCTATAATTTCATCTCTCTGTTTTTCAGCCAGATCACGCCTTATTTCTAATTCTTCTTTCTGCGATTCAATTTCATCTTTTAGTGTTTCTATTTCCTTGTTTAAACGATTAATTTCATCCATATGCTTTGCCAGCAGTAAGTTGTTTTTCTTTTCAATATTGCTATTTCGAACGGTCATATTTTAGTACATGTTACGGGTTACGTTTGAGCAAGTGCTTACTTATAGTATCCATTAATATGTCTGGTTTTACCGGCTTTGTTAAAAAATCGTCAAATTCTGATTCCTGACTTTTTATTTGTTCATCATTCATTGAATAGGCAGTAACGGCGATAACCGGCAGACTTTTTCTTATTTTTTTTATTTCTTTAGTCGCCTGGTATCCATCCATATTAGGCATACAAATATCCATGAGCACAATTTCAATATCATCATTTACCATACAACTTTCTACAGCTTCAATACCATCCCTGGCACAGAGAATTTCAGCCTCTGTACCGGTCATAATAGCTTTGAGAAGCAAATAATTCAATTCATTAT
This sequence comes from Bacteroidota bacterium, assembly GCA_030611395.1. GTDB lineage: Bacteria > Bacteroidota > Bacteroidia > Bacteroidales > VadinHA17 > JADFUQ01. The sequence goes on from JAUWPX010000122.1 coordinate 770, forward strand.
CCTCGGCAACAAGAATTTTCCTCCCTCTCAATGAGATTCGTTCAGCTGGGGTAATTTTCTTTTTTATTTCTCTCACCGGTTTTTCGATAACCTGAAGCGGAATTGTGAAGTAGAAAGTTGACCCTTTACCTACTTCTGATTCAATCCAAATTACTCCGTCAAGCAGTGATACCAATTTTTTTGAAATAGCCAATCCTAACCCGGTCCCTTCATAAATTTTTTCTTTTTCATTTTCAACTTTTCTAAACCTTTCAAAAATGTATTCTTTTTGATCTTCTGAAAGTCCAATACCTGTATCTTTCACATAAAACTCTATCTCTTTTCCATTTTTATCTTTCTCCCGATCTGATGAAAAGGTATAACCAAATTCAATTGATCCCCGGTGGGTAAATTTAAAAGCATTACTCAGAAGGTTTGAAATAATCTGATTAACCCTGGAAGGATCTGTCAGAACAGCAAAATCCAGATCCTTATTACCTGTTTTTAGTTTGAATTCAATGCTTCCTTTACCTTTTTTGTTTTTATCTTTTTGAAAAGAGGTATAAATATCGGCAAGTGTTCTGTTCAGGAAACATTTTTCAGAAATTATTTTTATTTTCTCCGACTCAAGCTTTGCAATAAGCAGGATATTATCTATCAGGCTCAACAGGTTTAAAGAACTTTTTGAGATATTACTGATAAATTCCTTTTTTTGTTCATCAGGTAAATCAGGATCGGCAATCAGCCCTGAGAATCCGGTTATTGCATTAATGGGTGTTCTGATCTCATGGGACATATTTTGTAAGAAGGTTGATTTCAGCCTGTTTGATTCTTCTGCTTCTTCTTTTGCTACAAACAACTTCTCCCTGTATTTTCTTTCCTTCTCTTCAGCTTCTTTACGGTCGGTAATATCCGCTATCATACCTGAAAAGGTCTTCCCTTTCAACTGAGCATTGATAATCACAATTTTTTTCTTCCCGGTTCCTGAAATTAATTCTGCTTCAAAATTTTTTACCTGATGTTTTTTCTTTAATACATTAAAAAAATCCGTATTATTTTTATTATTTATGAACAGGGATTGGATTTTACGTGGCGTAAATTCAAGCATGGAAGGATATTCAAGCATATTTACAAGTGCTTCATTAACAAATGTAAACTCACCTTCTGAGGTTGAACTGAACACTCCAACAAGTGCATTCTCAATCAGGTTCCGGTACTTATGTTCCGATTCCTTTATCGCCTCTTCAATTTGTTTTTGGGCATCAACTTCTATCAGGAGATCTCTGGTTTTTTCTTTAATTTTCTGTTCAAGAGTAAAATTTAGTGTATTCAGTTCTTCCTGGGTGTTAATGAGTTCTCTGGTTTTACTTACAGCTCCCTGGTATGTTGAAAGCAACATGCCCAGTATTTGTAACCGTGTTAAGCTAATTGAGTATTCTTTGTTACTAAATGAGATATCAATCTTAGTCTTCAATTGATCTTCTTTCAGAATATGCCTGTTAGCTGTAATTGACTGCAGGTGCGTTAACAGGTATTTTTCATCATAAGGCTTCATAATATAGTTATCTGCTCCGCACTCCAGACCATTTAAAATATCTTTTGAATTAGTAAGTACAGTAAGAAGAACCACCGGAATTTGTCTGAGTTTTTCATCAGCCTTTATTTTTCTACATAATTCATACCCGTCCATTTCAGGCATTATGATATCGGTAATTATCATAATTGGCAAATACTTTTTCGCCAGCTCAAATGCCTGCCGACCATTTATTCCATAAGCAACCTCATACCCGAAACTATTAAGGAGGAATTTCAGCTTTTCCGCCTGGGTGGGGCTGTCTTCTGCAATTACGATCAGGTTGTTTTGCTCTTTATCCATATTATGTTTTTTTCAACTTGCCTTCAAATATACTTACTCAATACTGTAAATAGTTTTTCTACATTAAGCGGTTTTACTACAATATCATCACAACCTGCCAGGCGGCATTCTTCCTGTTCTTCTTCCCTGGCATAAGCTGTAACAGCCACAACCGGTAACTCTTTCTTAATTTTCTTTATTATTTTTGTAGCTGAAATACCATCCATTTTGGGCATTTTTATATCCATAAGAACAAGATCAAAACTGTTTGATTTGCAGGCTTCAACTGCATCTTCTCCGTTTGTTACCCGCGTAATATTTGCTTTTTTCTTCTGCAGAATGATCTCAATCAGTTTGAAATTACTTTCCTCATCCTCAGCAACAAGAATTGATTTATCAGACCAATTATATGATCCAACAGTATCCTGCACCTTTTTTGCAGGTCCGGTTTTGGTTTTCGCTATATCAACTTCATCTGTTGGTATAGTAAAATAAAAAGCTGATCCTTTGCCCGGGGTTGATTCAACCCACATCTCTCCACCCAGCATATTTACAAGTTTTTTTGATATAGCCAGCCCCAGACCTGCACCCCTATATAATTTGGTTTTATCATCTTCAATCTTTGTAAACCTGTCAAAGATCATCTTTTGTCCTTCTTCAGATATCCCTATTCCGGTATCTTTAACATAAAACTGAATAAACTTATCAATTTCCCGATCTTTTTTGGTTTGCACAGAACAGCCAATTTCAATATAACCCGATTCAGTATATTTCAGGGCATTACCAATCAGATTGGTAAGCACCTGTTGTAACCTCACCGGGTCGGTATATATTGACAATTCTTCTATCTGCTTCCCTGTTTTCAGACGGATATCAATTTCTTTTTTCCCCATTCCGGTTTTTTGATTATTAAATACATCAACCAGATTCTCAAGTACCTGACCAACCCGGCATTTTTTCTTAAATATTTTTAATTGATTAGATTCCATTTTTGACAAGTCAAGGATATCATCAATAAGGTGTAACAACTGGTTTGTATTTTCCCGGATAATGGGGACAAATCCCTCTTTCTCCTCATCAGGTATATCATCATTTCCGAACATATCGCTGAAACCTACAATCGCGTTCAGGGGAGTTCTTATCTCATGTGACATATTCGAAAGAAAGGAAGATTTGAGCCTGTCGGATTCCTCAGCTTTTTCTTTAGCCTTAATGAGTTCATTTTCAACCTTCTGCTTTTTTATATATTTCGCCAGAGTATTTGTAATTCCCTGCAGTAGATGTATTTCTTCTTCAAGAAATGGACCATGAAACAAGTCTGGTTTTTCCTTCAGGTAACAAACTTCGATCTTACCTGTTACTTTATCATCAACTACCAAATAGGTTTCCATCATCCATTCTGTCTTTTCAAAATTTCCGGTATTAAAAATTTCTTTATCATGTGTTATCTTAATACCGGTTATCCCCGGATACTGCCAGCTTTTTCGGATTATATCCATTGTTTCACAAAACACTTCTTCAAGTGTAATATCCGGTAAAGTTACTATCTCTTTAATGCTGTAAAGGCAATTAAGTTCCTTTACTCTTTCGTTAAGATCATGGGACTTTATCTCAAGTGCAATTCTTGATTTCTCATTCTCCTTTTCAAGTTCAATATCATGCAGGGCAAACGCAATATCACCTGCAACTTCGATAAACAGTGATTGTTCTTCATTATCTGCAGCAAACTCTTTAGTTAATGATACTGATAAAAACCCGTAGAGTTTCTTCCTATGCTTTAGTCTGATAGTCATATTTCTATGACCTGGATTTTTTCCAGAAAGCGGGCAGCCTTTACAATCAGATCCCGGATCTTCGATTAGAATAACCCCGGACTTTTTTAATGCTCTCCTGCAACATTCAATTAGTTTTCCTTCTTTCATCTGTTTTTTCATGGGAATAAAATTTTTACCCATGCCTGACTCTACAAAATATTCTATTTTACTATTTTTCCCATAAAAACCGATCCATGCACTTGTATATCCACGGTCCTCGGTGAGAAGTTCGCATGCCTTTTTGATCAGGATATCTGGATTGTTTTCTGTTACAATAAGCTGGTTAACATTGCGTATAACTCTTAAGACACCATTAAGATGACTTAATTGCCTGGTCCTTTCATTAACCTTCTCTTCAAGTTGCAGGTTTATTTCCCTTAATTCATTATGGGTAGCATCCAGTTTTTTATTTGCTTCGTTTAGCTCAATATTTTTCTGCCTGAAATTTTCGAACAAAGATATCAGGAGATCAAGTATCTGTAAACGGTTCGAGGTAATACGGTGTTTTTTACCTGCAAAGAGTATATCCAGTCCCATCTCAGCTACCTGATCTTTCCGCAATTCCTGGTTGATAATAATATTTCTAACACGTGAAAGCAGGTTTTTATCGTTGTATGGTTTAGTAATAAAATTATCGGCTTTGCTTTCAAGACCTTTAATAATATCCGACGGATCAGAAAGTGTGGTTAAAAGCATAACCGGAATATCTTCAAGTTCAGTATCGGTTTTAACCTTCTTGCATAACTCATACCCATCCATCACCGGCATCAGGATATCACTTATTAACAGAAGCGGTTTTTCCTTTTTTACCAGGGAAAAAGCTTCCCTGCCATTTTTACCATGTAACACCCTGAATCCGGCTGTTTCGAGGATGTATTTCAGTTGCTCCGCCTGGGTTAGGCTGTCTTCGGCAATTACGATCAGGTTGTTGTTTTCGCTGTTTGGTTTCATAGGTTAATTGTTACGGGTTACGGGTTACGGGTTACGGGTTACGGGTTAACTGCATTATCATACCCGCAATCTCATTGGGTGGTAAAATATACTTCGCTCCTCCTAATTTAGCAGCTTCTCCGGGCATTCCAAAAATAACGGAGCTCTCTTCATCCTGCACTATGGTTATTGCTCCTTTATCTTTCATCATTTTCAGTTCATATGCGCCATCTTTACCCATTCCGGTAAGTAATACACCAATGGCATTTTTTCCATAATTCTCCAT
>JAUWPX010000106.1 GCA_030611395.1 Bacteroidota bacterium
AAATTCTGGTCAAAGCCATATTTCTCATCTATCAGATTGATAACCATCATCATAGAATGACCAATTCCCATAATCAAAAAGAAAAATATTGTGGCTTTTATTCCTTTCATTTTGTTATTGTATTAAAAATATTCAAATTAAATTTTTATTGAAATAAGTGATTATTTTTACAACAGTCAAATTTAGTTAAAAAATCAAGCGAAGAATAAAAAAAATATTTATGAAACTCATAACTTTTATTACGATACTACTGTTTATGACTGCCGGCCCGGTACATTCTCAATGGAAGAAATTCTGATAAAATTCCTGGAGCTTCGGGAGAAAGAACAATAAAATACATGAAACACTTTTTAATATCTTTAATAGTTATAATAGTTAATCTAAATACTAATGCACAAGAAGTTATGAAGTTTAAAAAATTATCATTCGAAGAAGAAAAAGTGATCATTAATAAAGGCACTGAGATGCCTTTTACAGGTAAGTATCTGAATTTTAACGGGAAAGGTACATATGTTTGTAAAAAGTGTGGTTCACATCTTTTTCACTCCGAAGACAAGTTTGAGTCACATTGCGGCTGGCCTAGTTTCGATGATGAAATTCCTAATGCAGTAAAACGGATACCTGATGCAGATGGTATAAGGACGGAAATTGTATGTGCCAATTGTGGCGCTCATCTGGGGCATGTTTTTAAGGGAGAAGAATACACTGAAAAAAATATCAGGCATTGTGTAAACTCTGTTTCATTAGATTTTGTCCCGGTTGATAAAATAACTATAGTGAAAACCGGACGGGCTATTTTTGCCGGTGGATGTTTTTGGGGAATGGAACACCTTTTTAATAAAGCTGACGGCGTAATCAGTACTACTGTAGGGTATATAGGAGGAGATAAAGACAACCCCACTTATAAAGAAGTTTGCAGCAGTAATACAAATCACGCAGAAGCCATTGAAGTGATCTTTGATAATTCTCTGACTTCTTTTGAGGAAATGGCAAAATTATTCTTTGAAATTCATGACCCAACCCAGGTAAACCGGCAGGGTCCTGATACTGGCACACAATATCGTTCAGTAATCTTTTATCTGAATGAGGAGCAAAAGAGTATTTCCGAAAAACTAATTAAGATACTTAAGGATAAGGGGTATAATATTGCAACTAAGGTTATAGAGGCTAAAAAGTTTTGGAAGGCAGAAGATTATCATCAGGATTATTATAGTAAAAAAGGGGATGTCCCATACTGTCATTCTTATACTAAGAGGTTTTGAATAAATGAAAATAAACGTAACTTTACCAATTATTAATAAAGTAAAAATAATTTATGGCTAGATCGCAGGAAACATTCAGCAAAAAGGAAGTAAGAAACAAGAAGGAGAAAAAGAAAAAAGAAAAAGAAAAGAAGAAATTAGCCAGAAAAGAAAGCGAGAAAAAGAGTGGTCTGGACGATATGATTGCCTATGTCGATGAAAACGGAAATATAACCTCCACACCTCCTGATCCCACCAAAAAGAAAGATATTAAACTAGAAGATATCGAGGTTGGAGTACCTGCCAGCGATTCTGATGAAGACTCCAATCCTATAAGAGAGGGAACAGTAACCTTTTTTAATGATTCTAAAGGGTTTGGTTTTATAAAGGATAAGGAAACAAAGGAAAGCGTATTTGTACATATAAATAATGTACTTGAAGATATAAAGGAGGGTAACGCGGTTACCTTTGAAGTTGAGATGGGGCATAAGGGACCTATTGCAGTGCGTGTAAAACTTTCCAAATAACGTATATTTTTACCTACCTGTATTTTAACGTGTCAGTTTGTTCTTACGGTATTAAAAAATACCGGTTGAACATGATAGTGTATACTATATTAATTTTCCGTACATTTGCAGCTTAATTTTTTAAAATGATAAAATGCTGATATTTAATACAATGGGATTATCGCCCAATTTATTGAAGGGGATTGAAGAGCTGGGATATAAAACACCAACGCCAATTCAGGAAGAGATAATACCAATTTTCCTTGAAAAAGAAAATGATATAGTAGGGCTTGCTCAAACCGGAACAGGTAAAACAGCCGCTTTTGGCTTGCCTATAATTGAGCAAATAGACATTCAAAACAAATCAGTTCAGGCTTTAATATTATCACCAACGCGGGAACTATGTATCCAGATTTCTAAGGATATGAAAAATTACGCGAAATACATTCAGGATTTGAAGGTAGTGCCCGTATATGGTGGAGCAAGTATTGACACTCAAATCAGAGCACTTAAAAAAGGAGTACATATTATTGTTGCTACCCCCGGAAGAATGCTTGATTTAATCAATCGTAAAGTTGCAAAGATCGGTAATGTCAAAACAGTGGTTTTAGATGAGGCTGATGAAATGCTTAACATGGGATTTCGCGATGATTTAGACAGTATTTTAGAAAAAACACCTAAAATTAAGAGAACTTTACTGTTTTCGGCAACTATGCCTAAAGAAGTGGCACGCATTGCCAAAAACTATATGAACAGCCCTGTAGAAATAACTATAGGAACGCAAAACGCCGGTGCTGAAAATATACGTCATATTTATTACCAGGTACATGCACATAACCGGTATTTAGCTCTTAAACGTATTGCAGATATTAATCCGGATATATATGGAATAGTATTTTGCCGGACAAGGAGGGAAACCAAAGATGTTGCAGATAAACTTATTAAGGACGGATATAATGCCGATGCAATTCATGGAGACCTTTCGCAATCGCAACGCGACCATGTGATGAAACGTTTCAGGGAAAAAACGTTACAAATGCTGGTGGCTACCGATGTGGCAGCTCGTGGTATTGATGTGAATGATATTTCCCATATAATTAACTATAACTTACCGGAAGACAATGAAGTATATACTCACAGAAGTGGGCGTACCGGTCGTGCAGGCAAATCTGGTATTTCTATTGCTATAGTTAACTACCGGGAAAAGAGCAAGATACCGCAAATAGAAAAGAACATTCGCAAAAATTTCGAAAGATTACCTGTACCAAACGGAGCTGAAATATGCCAAAAACAACTTTTTAAGTTAATTGGCAGGATGGAGAAAGTAGAAGTGGATGAAGCTCAAATTGCTCCGTTTATGGATACGGTTAATAAAAAGCTTGAATGGCTGAGTAAAGAACAAATAATTAAGCACTTTGTATCACTTGAGTTTAATCGATTCCTTGAATATTATAAAAATGCTCCCGACCTTAATGAGAAAGCAGAGGATAAACGAGACAAACGAGACAAGCGAGACACACGAGACACACGAGACACACGTGATAGAAGAAATGGACGTAGCCATAGTGATAGACACGACAGAAGAGGAAAGAACGGTTATACAAGGTTTTTTATCAACATAGGTAAAAAAGATGGTGTTATTCCTGTAAATATTATTGGAATGATTAATGATAATACGAAAGATCGTGATATAAATATCGGAACTATTGATATAAAAGATAGCTTTTCATTTTTCGAAGTAGGAGAGAAGTATACTTCCAAAATATTGACCTCCTTCAATGATAGCAAATTTAAAGGTCGCCGTGTTAGAGTTGATGTTGCCGAAGAAATTAAAGGTGACAGAAATAAAGGGAAACGCAGAAAGAAATCATATTAAGACTTAAAGCTTATTTATTGGCAGTCGAACATTTATTTCCAACCATATTCAATTACATCTTGTAAATTAATGTATTAATATTCATTCCTGCTCCAACGGATGCGAAAACAATGGTGTCTCCTTTGTTTATTTTGTGCGTTTCTAACTTATCTTTTAATAATAGATCCAGTAAAGTGGGTATGGTTGCAACAGATGAATTGCCCAACCAATCAATTGTCATTGGCATAATGTTTTTAGGTACATTAACAATATCATAAAGTTTATAAAGTCTTTTTATTATTGCATCATCCATTTTCCCGTTAGCTTGATGGATTAGCACTTTCTTAATTTCGCTAAGATGAGTATTGATCTTCTCAAGACAGTCTTTTATCGCTTGAGGTACTTTTTCAATTGCATATTGATAAAGTTTTCGACCATTCATCTTTAAAAAAAAGTCATCCTTGTTTTCATTGTCAGTCTTGTATGATTTACCCATATATAACATTTTGGAATAGGACAAGGTATCCGAGCGTGTTTTATGTGCAAGTATTCCAATGGGGTTATCACTCTTTTTGGCTTCCAAAACGGTAGCTCCGGCGCCATCAGCATACAACATACTGTCTCTGTCATGCGGATCGGAAACCCTGGATAATATATCAGCTCCAATAACCAGTACCTTTGTGACATCCCCTGATTTTATGAAATAATCAGCCTGAATAATACCCTGTAACCAGCCCGGACAGCCAAAAGGTAAATCGTAAGCTATGGTATAGGGGTTTTGTATTTCTAAATTATGCTTTACCCGGGCTGCTATACTGGGTACAATATCTAACCGCTTATTGTCATTACTTACATCGCCAAAATTATGTGCAACAATTATGTAATCTAATTCTTCTTTATCGATGTTTGCAGACTTAATAGCATCCATTGCAGCATAATATGAAATGTCAGAAGTTACTAAATCGTCGGTAACATACCGTCTTTCTTTAATGGTAGTAATTTCCTGAAACTTATCAATTATTCCCTGACTCGTTTTTTCTAACTTCTTTCCGTCTATATCGTAAAATTCATTGGTAAGAAAATCCTCATTTCTGATACGTTTTGATGGGATGTAACTTCCCGTTCCTGTAATCACACTGTAGATAGTACCGCTCATATTTATAGTTTATAAATTTACAAAAGTCTTATAAAAAAGTTCAACTAGCTTTTACACAATACCTTACAAGCCAATACCTTTCAATATTTAATCAATAAAATAATGTTGCCTCACAGACGGAAGCAAAGCTATACTCACAATTGATAAACCAGGCAATATGTATCCTGTATGAACAAAAAGCACAAAGTTTATTATTAAGGTTTGAACACTAATCCAAATAATTAATGCAAAGCCAATATACAATGTAAATGTCCATGCTCAATACATATCGCTATATACGTTAAGTACATTTACCCATGTCAATTGTGGTTGCTTTAATAATGAAACAGAAATCAGTGCCGGGAAAACGCCTAATATAGTGAATAAAATCAGCCCGGGAATCAGAAAGTTATTAAATGGCGAATTTTCTAAAATTGTTACAGGTATTTGAAGAAGTCCTCCGCTCGGGTCAAGAACTAACACTGCACCCCCAAACAAGGCGCCCAATGAAAGGAACAAAAGCAAAAACAGTAATACATTAACTGGAAAAGGTCTTTTTGTTTTCATTATTACTTTTTCTATAACTCATATTTATACAACCTGGCTAAAACCAACTGGTATTCCAGCTCAATATCCAGATACTTATCCACCATTTGATAATAATAAGCTACCTCCAGGAAATATTCAATACCGGAAATCTGGCCCGAATCTAAAGATTTTTTCAGTATTTCAAAATCATTTAAGTTATCCAGTGCCGTTTTATATTCCTCGAGATTGACCTTCAACGTTTCAACTAAAATATAATCCTGCCTGATCTCTGACGTGAATTCAGCGATTACACTTTCTTCCAGTGAACTGGTATAATCAACCTGGGCCTGGGCCATTTTTACCTTGTTTTTGTCCTCCCAGAGAGGAATTGTCATTCCAACCCGTGCTCCGCGGAAAGCTTCAGAAGCAACTTTTTCTGAACCGTAACCCAGTTCAAAACTTGGAAGAGATTGGGCTTTCCGGATCTTTACTTCACTCTGTGCTGCAGCTTTTGCACTTCCCAGGGCCTTAATTCTGCCTGTCCCGTTAAGTGATAAGGCAATTAGTGAGTCAAGCCGGATGATCTCTCTGGTTGCGTAAACCATTTGATCTAAATCAACCATAATCCCTCCATTCATCTGGGTAATTTTTTCAATAACCCTGATTTTA
>JAUWPX010000141.1 GCA_030611395.1 Bacteroidota bacterium
TTTTTCAGTACAAATATAATGAACATATGTTCATAATCCAAATTATATTACTATTTTTTTATCTTTGTTAAACCGCTTTATTTCTTATATTAAACAAATGGTGCGTCTTATAGAAGATTTTATTAACCTGTTTTATCCAAAACTTTGTGCTGCTTGTGGTGCTCATTTATTAAAACAGGAGAAGTACGTATGTACGCAATGCTTATACAATTTGCCAAGAACGAATTATCATTATTCTAATGAAAACCCGGTAGAGCAAGTTTTCTGGGGACGAGCAGAGATAACTGCTGCAACAGCATATTATTTCTTTGAGAAAGAAAGCCGGTTCGCGAAAATAATTCACGAGCTAAAATACCGTGGGAAAAAAGAAATAGGAATTGAAATGGGTAAAATATTTGGGGCGGAATTAAAAGAAGATTCCCGGTTCGACGAAGTGGATTTGATAATTCCTGTTCCATTACATTGGAAAAAGCAGAAGAAAAGAGGATATAACCAGAGTGAGTTTATTGCATCAGGAATAGCCGAAAGTATGGGCAAACCAATAGACACTAACACATTATACAGGGCTGTAGAGACAGAAACACAAACCCGGAAATCACGGTATGAACGGTGGGAAAATGTAGAAAACATTTTCAGGTTAAAATCTGCTGATAAAATTACAGGGAAACACATCCTTCTGGTAGATGATGTGATTACTACAGGGGCTACTCTTGAATCCTGCGCAATAACATTGTTAAAGGGAAATAATACGAAAGTCAGTGTAGCTACCTTGGCAATGGCTTGATATACAGGATTAGGTATTTTCTTCTCCCCACTTAAAAGAATTAGTTTTTATATCTGCCAGTTGCAATACACGCTCCACAACAGTATCAACAAGATCTTCGATACTACCGGGTTTATTGTAAAAAGAAGGAATGGCGGGACAAATAATACCACCTGCCTCGGTAATAATTTTCATGTTATTAATATGTATAAGACTAAATGGTGTTTCCCTGGGTACAAGGATAAGTTTTTTCTTTTCTTTCAGAACAACATCAGATGCCCGGGTTATTAGATCGTCTGATATCCCGTTTGCAATACGGCCGAGGGTTCCCATTGAGCATGGACAGATTATCATAATATCATAACCGGCGGACCCGGAAGCAAAAGGGGCAAAGAAATTATTTTTACTGTAGATTTTAAAAGGTATCGATTGTTCGGGATTTGTGTCCAGTTCGTATTTCCATATTTCTATAGCGTTATCTGAAAAAACAACATCAATCTTTTCAACCCGGTTCTTCAGTGCTGCAAGTTTTTCAAACAAAGTTTTTGCATATATTGCACCACTGGCCCCGGTCACTCCGATAATAATTTTATGATCTTTTCTCATTTCAATAATAAAAATAATTTTAATCCTGAGAAGCAGTGAGTTTATTGATTAGTTTACGAACACCATTCACGGCAGTTTCTTTAAAAAAGACAACATTAAGTTCCGGTGGAACATAGACATCTTCAGGGTCGATAAGATATATTTCACAATTTCCCGGTGCATAATTAATCAATCCTGCAGCGGGATAAACATTTAGAGATGTTCCTATTACAACAAGAATATCAGCTGTTCCGGTTATTCTGGCTGCATCTTCAATTGCAGGTACCGCTTCGCCAAACCAGACAATATGTGGTCTGAGTTGTGACCCTTTTTCACACCTGTCGCCCTTTTTTAGTTCCCATCCGTCAATTTCATAAACAAGAACCGGGTCGACAGTACTTCTTGCTTTTCTTATTTCTCCATGTAAATGCAGAACTTTACTGCTGCCTGCTCTTTCATGCAAATCATCAACATTTTGTGTAATAATTTCTACATTAAAAAAATTCTCAAGTTCAACTAATCCAATATGCCCTTTATTTGGCTCAGATTCAAGAAGTTGTTTCCTTCGCTCATTATAGAATCTTAATACAAGCTCTTGATTTGTTTCCCAGGCTTGTGGTGTGGCTACCTCGGCAACATCATATTGTTCCCACAGACCGCCCATATCACGGAATGTTATTAATCCGCTTTCAGCGCTCATTCCTGCACCGGACAGAACAACTAGTTTCTTCATCTGGTTTATGTCTGATAAACAAAAGTAACAGATAAATATAAGCAAATTAACTCGTAACCCGCAACTCGTAACCCGTAACTTTTCAGTTATACGATTCACTTAAGCCAGAACATATTTATTGCACATACTTATTTACTGATGAATTATTATGTAAATTAGCATAGAATTATTTACATAGTTATTAATTAAATAAAAGCCTGATTAACAGCAAAACAGATGATTGATAGAGTTACGATTGAAAGAATAATGGACAGTGTTGAAATTGTTGATGTGATACAGGATTTTGTTACATTGAAAAAAAGGGGAGTGAATTATGTTGGACTTTGTCCGTTTCATAATGAAAAAACACCCTCTTTTACCGTTTCCCCGTCAAAAGGAATATATAAATGTTTTGGTTGTGGTAGTGGAGGTAATGCAGTAAACTTTATTATAGAACATGAACATTTAAGTTATCCGGAAGCACTTAAATTCCTGGCCGGGAAATATAATATTGAAATTATTGAGAAAGAACTTACAGCCGAAGAAGTTGAGCAAAAGAATCAGCGGGAGAGCATGCTGATTTTAACAAAATTTGCTGCCGGTAACTTTCACGGGAATTTGTTTAAACATCAGGAAGGAATATCTGTTGGGTTAAGTTATTTTAAAGAGAGGGGTTTTCGTCATGAAATATTGAAAGAATTTGGTGTTGGATATTGCCTGGAACAAAAAGATTCATTTACCAAATCTGCTCAAGAGTCGGGTTATAAACTTAACTATCTTGTTCAAACCGGTCTTACTATAAAAAAGGAGAATTATACATTTGACCGTTTTAATGGCAGGGTTGTTTTTCCTATTCATAGTTTATCAGGACAGGTAATTGGGTTTGGAGGAAGAACATTAAAAAAAGAGCCAAAAGCAGCTAAATATTTAAATTCTCCGGAATCGGATATTTACCACAAGAGCAGGGTATTATATGGTATTTTTCAGGCAAAGAAAGAAATTGTTAATACGGAAAACTGTTTTCTGGTTGAAGGATATACTGACGTTCTTGCAATGCATCAGGCTGGTATTCACAATGTTGTAGCCTCTTCGGGTACTTCACTTACTGAAGATCAAATTCGGCTTATTAAGAGATTTACACCGAATATAACAATTCTGTTTGATGGAGATGAAGCCGGTATTAAAGCGTCGCTAAGAGGGATTGATCTTATTCTTGAAGAAGGGTTGAATATAAAAGTAATATTATTACCACCAGGAGAAGATCCGGATTCCTATTCACGGAAACTTAGCAGTAAGGAATTTAAAGAATTTCTTATTGCAGAAGCAACTGATTTTATCCGCTTTAAAACAAATCTTTTACTTAAAGATGTAGGAAATGATCCGGTAAAAAGGGCATCTCTGATACGGAATATTGTTCAATCAATTGCTGCTGTTCAGGAAAGTATAAACCGATCGGTTTATATAAAAGAGTGCAGCACGTTGTTGAAAGTAGATGAGGGGGTATTGTACTCGGAGGCAAATAAGATCCGCAGGAAAAGATCTGAACAAAGATATCGTCATATTACAAGACAAGAAGAAGAAATTAGGGAGAAACCCGGAAAAAAGCAACAACAAGTTTTTCATGAAACAACAGATGTACAGGAAAAAGAGATCATTCGATTACTGTTATTGTATGGCAACCGGGATTTTATGGAAATCCATCCCGGTGAAGAAGAAGAAGCTAAAATATTAACTGTGACCGATTTTTTTATAAATGAAATAATAAATGATGAACTGGAGTTTGACCATCCGGCTTGCAGGCAAATATTTGAAGAGATTCAGCACATACAAAATAATGAACAAAAGATTGAAGAAAAATATTTTATTAACCATCAGGATCAGACTATTAGTGATATGGTAGCTGAACTATTGAGTCCGGCTCCTGAAATAAGTAAGATTTGGTCAAAACACGAAAGCTATATAGAAACTGAAGAAATGAAGCTAAAAGAGGTAATACCGGAAATCCTCATTGCATTCAAGAATAAGAAGATAATGATTACAATAAAAAAAATTCAGGAGGAATTAAAGATAGCACAGGAACAACAAAATGTTGAAGAAATTGAAAATTTGCAAACACGCTACATTTTGTTGAATAATCTTAAAAAGGAGCTCTCAAAAAATCTGGGGGAAAGAATAATTTTGTAGTACCCGGTACCTTGAATGTATTAGCTCTTTGGATGTTTAACAATATTTGCTACTTTTAACTCAATCAAAATGTTGCAAGATGCCTGTTAAAAACAATTTGATTTACAAAAAATCAGTTATTTATTTAGTAAAAAGGATTTTTAAATTCTTCGTTAGTGTTCTTATAATCACCCACTTGTTTTCAAGTTGTCAAATCAGGGAGGAACAAAAGGTTAACCTGGACATGGAAATCGAGGATCTCGGGAATATGTCCGGCAGCATTAAAGAAATGGTGAAAAGCGGGAAATCTATTTTTTACGGTTTATATTCTCCGATTGAATTGACAAGGATTTTTGAAAATATTGGGGCAGAATATGCCACGCCTATTCTTAATTCTACAGAAAATGCATCAAATTATTTAACCAGCTCAAAAATTGCCCTTAATCTTGGGGTATATGGTGTTGATTTGGGTTATTTACAATTGTTCCATTTGTCGCAGGAATCAGTAATTTATTGGACTGTGATTGAAAAGCTAACAAATCAGTTAGGAATAACGAATGATATAATTACTATTCCCAGGGAATCACTTGATGAAAATTTTCATAATCCGGATTCTTTGATACAAATTGCAACAGCTACTTTTGCTATTGTGAGAAATCAACTGAAGGAACAAAACAGGGAAAGTGCAGCCGCAATGATCATGATAGGAGGATGGATTGAAGCATTATATATCGCAACCGAAGCATTATATAATGAAGAAGACCCTGATCC
>JAUWPX010000131.1 GCA_030611395.1 Bacteroidota bacterium
ATAATCACCTCATTTCCTCATCATTTTTCAGATAAACTTGTATTAACAATGTAAAAATCACTAATTTTGTTATCTGTATCAGGAGATAAAATGGTTAAGAAATCAATTTTTACAAAAGCGGAAGAAGAACTTATCGAGGAGAGATTCAAGGATCTTTTGGCTAACTGCAAAAAATGCAAAAGAACAGGTGACAGGGAGATGGTAATAAAAGCATTTACGATTGCCAGGGAAGCTCATAAGAGTATGCGTAGAAAATCGGGAGAACCATATATACTTCATCCTATTGCCGTTGCCAAAATTGTTACCACTGAAATCGGTCTTGGCCCAAGATCGATTGCCTGTGCATTACTTCATGATGTGGTTGAGGATACTGATCTTACACTGGAAGATATAAGATACAACTTCAACGATAGAATTGCATCGGTAATTGATGGTCTCACTAAGATATCAGGAATTTTTAATAACAAATCATCCATGCAGGCTGAGAACTTCAGAAAAATGTTACTTACCCTTTCGGATGATGTCAGAGTGATACTTATCAAACTGGGTGACAGACTACATAATATGAGGACTCTCGATTCTTTGCCACCGAATAAACAAGTTAAGATCGCCGGAGAAACCACTTATTTATATGCACCTCTTGCACACCGGCTTGGGCTTTATGCAATTAAAACAGAGATGGAAGATCTGAGTCTGAAGTACAGACATCCTAAATTTTATGATGACATTACAGTAAAAATTAAATCTAATGAACAAAAGCGTCTGACTGAGATAAACCGGTTTGCACTTCCAATAATAAATAAACTGGAAAAAGAAAAGATAAAATTTGATATAAACGGCAGACCAAAATCCATTGCCTCGATATGGAACAAAATGAATAATAAAAATGTTCCTTTCGAAGAGGTATATGATCTGTTAGCTATCAGGATAATTTTCGAACCTTCTAATGACATACCCGAGAAAACTCAATGCTGGAATATCTATTCAATTATTACTGATACTTATATGCCTAAACCAGATCGTATCCGTGATTGGTTAAGTACGCCAAAAGCTAACGGATACGAGGCATTACATCTAACTGTAATGGGACCACACGGCAAATGGGCTGAGATCCAAATCCGGTCAAGAAGAATGGATGAAATTGCCGAAAGGGGATTTGCAGCTCATTGGAAATATAAAGGCGATAGTTCCCAGGAAGGTGAATTGGATAAATGGCTCAAAAAGATCAGGGGAATGCTTGAAGATCCGAATTCAAATGCCCTGGAATTTCTCGATGATTTTAAAATGAATCTTTTCGCATCTGAAATAATGGTATTTACTCCTAAAGGTCATATCAAAACACTACCTACAGGTACTTCTGCTCTCGACTTTGCTTATGAGATACACTCCGAAATAGGAAACCATGCTATTGGTGCTAAAGTTAATTATAAACTTGTCCCAATTAGTTACACATTGCAAAGTGGCGACCAGGTTGAGATATTGTCTTCTGATAAAAAGCATCCTGAAAGGAATTGGCTGGATTATGTTATAACGGCAAAAGCAAAATCCAGTATTAAAAATTACCTAAAAGCTGAAACAAAAGACAGGATCACTAAAGGAAAAAATATTCTGGAAAAGAAATTGAAAGATATAAACCTTCGCCCAAATTCAACGATCTTTAAAAAACTACTGCCGGCTTACGAAGTTTTATATAAAGATGAACTCTATAGCAAAATTGGGATGGGATTAATAGATCTCGAAAATATCGAAATCATTCTTAAACCAAAATCAAGAAACAAACTGGTAAAATATTGGCAACTGCAATTTGGAAAATCTTCTAAAGCAAAGGGGGGAAATAAGAAAGAAAAAAAATCAGGAACAGGAAGATTTGATCTTAAGTCTCCATACATTCTTCGCGAAAATATTAATAAATCCCGTCAACCTTATATAATAGCTGAATGCTGTAATCCAATTCCCGGTGATGATGTTATTGGATATAAGCCGCCTAAAAAAGAACTGGTGATTCATAAAGCTAACTGCCCAAATGCAATAAAACTTTTGTCAAGTAAAGCCAACCATGTTGTTTCAGCCAAATGGACAACACACAAACTTCTCTCTTTCCTTGCAAGAATAAATATAGCGGGAATTGACAGAGTAGGAATGATAAATGAAATAACCGGAATTATTTCCAAAGACCTTAGTACTAATATCCAATCACTAAATGTTAATGTTAATGACGGGATTTTTAAAGGTGTAGTTAACCTTTATGTTCACAATACCAGCGATCTGAATACCCTTTTACTGAACATTTCCAAAATAAAAGGAATCGAATCAGTTCACAGAATAGAAACTATTAAGGAATAAATAAATTGTAACTTATTTATATAATCTGTACTTTTAGTTGTTTTCTAAATCCTTATTTATTATGAGTGATAAAATCAGAAACGATGTAAAACAAATTTTTACAAAATATCTTGAAGAAAATGAGCACCGGAAAACACCTGAAAGATATGCTATCCTTGACGAAATTTATTCAGTAAATAAACATTTCGACGTTGAGTCTCTTTATACTCATATGAAAGAAAATGATTATAAGGTTAGTCGCGCTACAATTTATAATACAATAGAGATACTTCTAAAATGTGATCTTGTAATAAAACATCAGTTTGGTAAAAATATTGCCCAATTCGAAAGAGCTTTTCGTATCGGACAGCATGACCATCTTATTGATGCTAAAACAGGTAAAATAACTGAATTTTGTGATCCGCGTATACATGAAATAATAAAGACTGCATGTGAATTATACAATTTCGAACCACAACATCACTCTTTATATATTTATGGTGTAAATAAGGACAAGAAGAAATAATAGTTAAAAGTTATAAAGTTATAAAGTAAAAAGTAAGCATGGGTCTTTACAAACTTTCAACTTTCCACTCTTCTATTTAATGTTTTATTAGTTCCGGTTTCCTGAAAAAAATTTGTTACATTGTGTGGCTTTATTAAGGCTAATAATTGTATTGTTTT
This sequence comes from Bacteroidota bacterium, assembly GCA_030611395.1. Taxonomy (GTDB): domain Bacteria; phylum Bacteroidota; class Bacteroidia; order Bacteroidales; family VadinHA17; genus JADFUQ01. The sequence goes on from JAUWPX010000131.1 coordinate 3,007, forward strand.
TGATAGTTGAATCTTTTTAATAATTAATCATTCGTGAAACTTGATGTATTATTAGGTCTCCAGTGGGGAGATGAAGGCAAGGGTAAAATCGTTGATGTACTGTCTCCTGAATATGATATTATTGCCCGCTTCCAGGGTGGCCCCAATGCAGGTCATACTCTTGAGATAGGCAAAATCAAACATATACTTCACAATATCCCTTCCGGTATTTTCCATAAGGAGAAGATAAATATTATTGGTAACGGTGTAGTACTCGATCCGGTTATTTTCCAGGCAGAAGTTGAATCATTGAAAAAACTTGGAGTTGACGTCAAACAAAACCTTCTTATCTCAAAAAAAGCACACCTGATATTGCCAACCCACAGAATTCTTGATGCAGCATCTGAAGCAGCAAAAGGAAAATCAAAGATAGGGTCAACCCTGAAAGGTATCGGTCCTACCTATATGGATAAAACCGGGCGTAACGGATTGAGGGTTGGAGATATTTTCAAGGGTTTCAAGGAAAAATATTCAGCCCTGCGAAAAAAACATGAAGGACTCCTGAAATTATATACGTATGAATACGAGCTTGATGAGATTGAAAAAAAATGGTTTGAATGTATCGAACTTCTTAAAGAATTTAATATAGTTGATTCTGAACATCTTGTGAACAAGTTAATCAAAAATGGCAAATCTATCCTTGCCGAAGGAGCCCAGGGAACCCTCCTTGATATTGAATTCGGATCATATCCTTTCGTAACATCATCTAATACTATTTGTGCCGGAGCATGCACTGGATTGGGTGTTTCGCCTCAAACTATCGGTGAAGTATTCGGTATATTCAAAGCATATTGTACACGTGTCGGTAGTGGTCCGTTTCCAACCGAACTAACTGATAAAACAGGTGAAAAATTGAGAAAAAAAGGTGCTGAATTCGGTGCTACAACAGGTCGTCCAAGAAGATGCGGATGGGTTGACCTGGTAGCCCTTAAGTATTCTATAATGCTCAACGGAGTTACACAGCTTATTATGACCAAAGCCGATGTTTTGTCAGATTTTGAGACAATAAAAGTTTCAACAGCTTACAAAATAAATGGAAAAAATGTTTATGATTTCCCCTTCGAAATAGATAATGATATTGAACCTGTTTATACTGAATTGCCAGGTTGGAAAAAAGACATCTCAAATATCACAAACCCCAGTGAATTCCCAATGGAACTAAAAAATTATATCTCATTTCTTGAAAAGAAACTGAATGTGCCTGTTAGTTATGTTTCAGTTGGACCGAAACGAAATCAGATCGTTAAACTTTAAGTTTTTTGTAAATTTATAAATTAAATAAATATTAAAATTTACTTCCAATGGCTACAAAAATTGATTTGGCAAAGTATGCCCGTGAATGCCTGCAAAAAAGGGAGCAGAATAAGACCAGTCTTAGTCCGGGACCGGTAGTTACTATTTCCCGAGAGTTCGGATGTCCGGGAAAAAAAATTGCACTTGAACTTACCAATGCAATAAATAATAAAAAGAAAAGAAACAAGTGGTGTTGGGTAAGCAAAGAGATACTTGCCGAATCAGCCGATCAGCTTGGTTTGAACCCTGGCGAGATACAGTACGTGTTTGACTATAAAAAAAAAGGTATCGTTGATGAAATTATTGCAGCGCAAACCAAAAAATATTATAAAAGCGACAAAAAGATCAGGAATACAATAGGCAATGTAATAAAAAAAATTGCTGAAACAGGAAACGTAATAATTGTCGGAAGAGGAGGAGCAGCTATTGCAAAAAACATCAAAAACAGCCTGCATATTAAATTAATAGGAGACATTGAATGGAGAGCGAAAAATGTTGGGAAAAAACGCGATATGGATATTGATGAAGCAATACCGTTCATCCTTGATTATGACAAAAAACGAAAAATATTTCTTGATTATTACCGGGGAAAGACCTCAGACAATTCCATTTTTGATTTGATCTATAACTGTAGTACAATATCCAGTGAAGATATTGTAACATCAATTATCCATATACTTGAAAGAAGAAAAATCCTATATTAACCGGGTATAATTTGCTTAGAATTAATATATTTAGAAATTAAGAATTTGTGAAGGAATGTTGCAGTGATACAGTTATGTGTTTCGGGTTACGAGTTCGTGTGGGGTTTTACCATCGCCTTTTGCTCATATTTGCCAATTGCCAATTGCCGATTGCCAACTAATTATTCATTAATATAAACCCAGGCATCAACCTGAACTGTATCCTTAAATCGCTCAAGATCCATCACAGCATCCCTCATGTTATCATATTTCCTGGCAGAAACAAGATTAAACTCGTTGCCGGCTTTTAGCATTTCCGTATCGTAACCTATTGAATTATAATAAACTGACCATTCATCTGCATACTGAGGAGTTAAAAAACTTCCAACAACAATATGA
>JAUWPX010000221.1 GCA_030611395.1 Bacteroidota bacterium
GAGAAGAAAGCTATGGTTTCCTTGCCGGTGAATTTGTCAGGGATAAAGATGCAGTAATTTCATGCTCTTTGCTGGATGAAACCGCTGCATGGGCTAAAGACCAGGGAAAAACACTAAATGATCTGCTAATAGATATTTATCTGGAATTCGGGTTTTTTAAAGAACGGCTTTTTAATATTGTAAGAAAGGGGAAGGCAGGAGCAGAAGAAATCCTGAGTATGATGAAAAAGTTCCGTAACAATCCTCCCTCCTGTATAAATAATTCACAGGTAATTGAGATTTATGACTATCAGAAAAGTATTAAGAAAAATATTGTGACAAATGAGGAATCATCTATTGACCTGCCTCAATCAAATGTCCTGCAGTTTATTCTTAAAGATGGCTCGATAATATCAATCCGTCCGTCTGGTACTGAGCCAAAAATAAAATTCTATTTCGGGGTACATGATAAACTGAACAACAAGGACGACTTTGAAACAATTGAGCAGAAACTTGAAATGAAAATTGAAGCAATTATTAAATCACTGAATATTAAATAAAGGCAGAAGGTTTGAATTACAAATTATAAATTATAAATTAATTTATTTTCAAAATGAAATCATATCGTAAAGAACTTTGGTTTGAAACAACAAAAAGAAGAGAATTAATTAATATCACACCTGATATTCAGGAGGTTTTGGTTGAAAGTGGAATAAAAGAAGGTCTGTTATTATGTAATGCCATGCATATTACTGCAAGTGTATTTATTAATGATGATGAGTCAGGACTACATCATGATTATGAAGTGTGGCTTGAAAAACTTGCACCCGAAAAACCTTATTCACAATATAAACATAACGGTTTTGAAGATAATGCCGATGCTCATCTGAAAAGGACAGTTATGGGCAGGGAAGTTGTAGTCGCTGTTACAGACGGAAAACTGGATTTTGGTCCGTGGGAACAGATATTCTATGGTGAATTTGATGGCAAACGTAGAAAAAGGGTGCTTGTTAAGATTATTGGGGAGTGAAATATTTATCATTAAAATTAACCAGGTAGAGCTTAGATGTTGCCCTGGTTATTGCGGTATAGAGCCAACGGAGATACTCAATATTCACCATATCCTCCCTTATAAAACCCTGATCAACGAATACATTCTTCCACTGCCCTCCCTGTGCCTTATGGCATGTTACGGCATAACCGAACTTTACCTGCAACGCATTAAAAAATTTATCATTTCTTACACCGTCAAACTGTTTTTTCCTGGAATTTTCTTTGCTGTAGTCTTCCAGAACCGAATAAAAAAGTTTCTTGTTATCCTCGTTTGACATTGATGCAGTTTCAACATGGATTGTATCAAGTAATACTTTTGCTTCAAACTCAAGATTGGCATAATCTCTAAGTTTCAATACCATATCGGCAAACCGGAATCCATATCTCTCCTGGTATCCATTAATTTTAAGTATCTCAATGATATCCCCGTTTGCAATAAACCCGACAGATTCATTTTCCTGCAACCAGAAATAATTATTCTTAACAACCATAAGAAAATCCCCTGTTGATACCTCTTCCTCACGCCATAGTATTGTGTTCCTGATCCCCTGGTTATAACGATTAGCCATTTTATTCGACCTGACAACTACAATTGAGTTTTCAATACCTTCCCTGTCATAGGATGATGTTAACTCCTCCACCAGGTACTCACCATATAATCTGGTGATATCAGTAAAATCATCAAGCTTAACGGAAGGTATCTCAAATGATTTTTTAACTAATAACTTCCTTATCTCCGTTGCATTATACAATATCCCCGAGTTTTTACTCTGCCTTACCACTTCATCCAAAAAACCCTCCCTCACCTTCATGCCATATCCTTCCAGAATTAATGGATCAAGTGCCGGACTGATTTCCAGGCCTACCGGGGGAAGCTGAGCTGTATCACCTATCAATAATAGTTTACATCGCTTATCATTATAAACAAACTCTATCAAATCGTCAAGAACCCTGCCCGATCCAAAAATTGAATTATCAAAAGCATGGTTTGATATCATAGATGCTTCATCAATAATAAAAAGTGTGTTTGAATGAAGATTTTTCTCCAGGACAAATTTTCCAAATCCATCTTTTGATGACTTCTGGCGATAGATCTTTTTATGTATAGTATAAGCATCCTTTAAAGCAATATTTGATAACACCTTGGCAGCCCTTCCGGTTGGGGCTAAAAGGACTGATTTTAAATGAAATTCACCCAAAACCTTAACAAGTGATCTTATCAGGGTTGTTTTTCCGGTGCCGGCAAATCCTTTCAACAAGATAATCTCATTCTTTCCGGGATCAAGAACAACCTCCGAAAGCATATCCATAACAGATTTCTGTCCTTTTGTTGGAATATGTCCCAGATTTTTTATTAATTTAGAAATTATATGAATTTTTAACATTTCGTTGAATAATATCCTGAAGAGAATTTATTATTAAATATTTATTTTTATTTTTGCAGGTAAACATAACTAATTATAAAGGAAAAAATGAGAATCGTAATTAAAATCTTACTCGGTGTAGCAATTATCGTTTTAGGCTACCTAGTGATCGAAAGCATCATGGAACCAATACGTTTCAATAAAGAAAAGAAAAAACGTGAAGATGCAACAATCCAGAATCTTAAAGATATCCGGACCGCACAAGTTGCTTATAAAACTAAGTATGCAAAGTATACAGGCAGCTTTGATACATTGATCAATTTTGTAAAATTTGATTCGTTCCCGGTTGTTATGGCTATTGGCAGGATATCGGATAGCTTATGGGAAAAGGGTGTTACCGAAAAAGAAGCTATTAAGATGGGTATTATTATCAGGGATACTTCTTATGTAAGTGTACTTGATTCAATATTCTCGACAACCTATCTGATTGATTCTTTGAGGTTTATCCCATATTGCCATGAAGAATTCTTTCTTGCTGCTACTAAAATCGAAACTGCATCTAAAGTACAAGTTAACGTATTTGAAGCTCATGTTCTCAATAGTGTCTTACTACATGGTCTAAATAAACAATTAATTATTAACTATAGCGCCGAAAGAGAAAAAATAACCGGTTTTAAAGGTCTAAAGGTTGGCTCTCTGGAAGAAGCCACCAATAATGCCGGAAACTGGGAGTAATTATATCCCCATTTATTCATGTATGAATTTGCCTTTCTTGACGAAACGCTTGACATAAATACAACTCAATCGTATCACCTGTCCATTCAAGTCAGCTTGAATGGATTTTCTTTTTCAATACTTGATACTGTAAGAAATAAATTTGTTGCTTTAAAAAATTATCCTTTTGATAAACAAAAAGGAGTTCCGGAAGATCAATTAAAGGAGATTTTTAAGAAAGATGAATTTCTGTCCAGAGAATATAAGAGCTCATCATATATTTTTATTACAGACAAATCCACTCTGGTACCGTCACCCCTCTTTAACAAAGAAAAAATTAAGGAATATCTCATGTTTAACCATCCATTAGGAGAACATGATAAGATATTCTATAATCAAATTAAAAATGCAGGTACCTATACTGTCTATTCTATCCCGGTAACTATCTGTGAAATACTGGATAAGCAATTTCCTGGAATAAGAAGTTACCATCAGTCAGTTCCGTTTATTGAACAGATCCTGTTAAAAAATCAACCTGGCGGGTTTGAATATTCTGC
>JAUWPX010000133.1 GCA_030611395.1 Bacteroidota bacterium
ACTAAATATGTCACTGATTATTTTTGGAATGATCAGAAAGGTCGTGTCGAAAAGAGAATTTTGAAAGCAAAAAAAGACATGACAGTCACACAGAAAACATTCATTGGCGATATTTTAATGGATTATTATTTTGTTGATGGTCAACCGCTAGGTGAGAAAAAACTCTGGCTTCAGGATGATTATGTAAAATTTTTGCGTTTTGCCCAGTGGAAAATCCATACATCCGGTCATGGCATTGTGAGTATGATTACCAATCACAGTTATCTGGATAATCCGACATTTCGTGGTATGCGCCAGAGTTTAATGAAAACCTTTGATGAAATTTATATCCTTGACCTGCACGGAAACAGCCTGAAAAAAGAAACCACACCAGGAGGGGGCAAAGATGAAAATGTATTTGATATCCGCCAGGGCGTGGCTATTGCTTTGTTTATTAGAAATAAAAAAGCCAAAGAGCCGAAAGTATTTCATTTTGATAAATACGGATTAAGAGAAGAAAAATATGATTGGCTGGATCACAATGATTTTAACAAAAAAAACTATAAAGAAATAACACCGGCTTCTCCGTGGTATTTTTTTATTCCCCGAAACACATCCCATATTCAGCAGTATTTGAAGTGGAAAAAGATTAATGAAATTTTCCCGATTAATAATGTTGGGATAGTTACGGCAAGAGATAAATTCGCGATTGACTTTGAACAAAATATTTTAAAAAACAGAATTCGTCAATTTCGAGATTTAAAAGTAGATAATATTTTAATTAAAGAAATATTTAAACTTAAAGACACGTCTACTTTTAAGCTTGATAAATTTAGAAAAGAATTAGCAAAAGATTATAATTGGCAGAATTATTTTAAGCTAATTACTTATCGCCCTTTTGATATAAGGCATATCTATTATTCTAAATGGGTTATTGAGAGACCTATTTATGATACGATGCGACATATGTTGGAAGATAATTTAGGGCTTACTATTGGTAGGGCGGGTCAGGTTGTAGGTTTAGAGCATTTGTGGAATTTGGTTTTCATTTCCGATAATATAATTGATTTTAATTTGTATTATCGTGGGGGTGAATTACTTTTTCCTCTATATATTTATCCAAATAAAGGAAAAAGCAACCCTAAATCCGGCACTGCGATGACGATTATTTTTGAGCCGGAAAAATCATATCAATCTCGAAAACCCAATATTGACGAAACATTTTATGATAAATTAAAAACTACTTACAAAAGGAAACCGACACCGGAAAACATTCTTTATTACATCTACGGTGTATTTTACAGCAATATTTACCGCGAAACCTACGCCGAATTCTTAAAGATTGATTTCCCGCGTGTGCCGTTTACCACCGATTACGATCTGTTTAAAACTATGGGGAAATTAGGCAAAGAACTGGCTGACTTGCATCTTCTCAAAAGTCCGGCGCTCGATCCACCGGTTGCCAAATACCAGGGCAGCAGCGATAACGACCGGATTGAAAAAATAATTTATCAAGAAGATGAACAGCGCATCTATATCAATAATGATAAATACTTTGAAGGCATCGCCCCGGAAGTCTGGAATTATCATATCGGCGGCTATCATGTCTTGCATAAATATCTGAAAGACCGCAAAGACAGAATCATGGACGATGCGCCGTGGTATTGCCGTATCGTTACCGCACTGAGTAAAACCATAAAAATTCAGGAAAAAATAGATAAAATTTATCCTGAAATAGAAAAGGACATTGTTGATTTTTAACATAAGGAATATCAATAAACTAAAAACCACATAACCAATGTATCAACCAAACTGAAGGGCGCTGAAGTGATTTTCGAGTTCAGTGCGTTTAACCATTACGTCTCTTATGCCAGCGTTATATGGAATTCGTTTTTATTGGATATATGAGAATTATTTGGTAATTTACGGTAGAATATAATGTTACACATTTAAAATATCCCTCCTATTCCTTCTCAATAGAAAACCTCCATGCACAAAACCATTCGTCAGGATGTTTGTCGAGTGTATAGTCAATATATTCGGTTATAATTCCAGGATTAATTGATTCTGTTGAAACTGAATATTCAACTTTAAACAAAATAGTACTTTCTAAGCCATATAGCAAAAACGGGATCTAAGATTTTGATTTTCTTTCCCGGATTATCAATTATTTCTTTTTTAATCAGAGCTTTTTTTATTTGTATAACATTTGCTGAAGTTCCCAAATTGTACTTATTAATAGTTTCTTTCGAACTTAACTGGCTTTCTCCCCGAACAAGAGCTTTAAGAAAATTTAGTTGAGTTAAATTAAGATTTTCTATTAACTAATATTTTTGTTAGTTACAAATATGTTAGTTATAATTATATTAGTTCATAAAAAAAAATTAAATGATAATATTCCAAATAATAAGTTAAAAAGTCATATCGTAAAGTATAGCCACCGGTGCAATGAATAGGACGGGCACAAGACCCGTCCCAACATTGTTTGAAATTATTGGTGCGTTTAAGTCCATCATCACTAATTGATGTATTAATTGAGTAAAACAGAACAAATAGCCGCTCTATATACCATGTTTTTTCATCCTTCGGTATAATGCAGACCTGGCAATTCCCAGGTCTCTTGCAGCATTGGTTATATTCCCACGGTTATGATTGATGGCTCTCAGAATAAGCTGTTTTTCGTTTTCATTCATATCAAATGAATCCTGGTTTTGAGTTTCTGATACAGAAAAACCGGGTACAAATAAACTTGAAGGAGATAATTGACCGGAACTACCGAGTATTATTGCCCTTTCAACTGCATTTTTTAATTCCCGGACATTACCCGGCCACGGATATTTTTTTAACTTACCCAGGGTATTCTGACTAATTCTAAGTTTGGGTTTGTGATACTTTTGTTTAAAGATTTCCAGGTAATGATTTATGAGCAAAGGAATATCATCCTTCCTTTCCTGAAGGGAGGGAACATGTATCTCAACCATATTTATCCTGTACAAAAGGTCTTCCCTGAATCTTCTCTCATTAACCATTTGATGTAAATTCCGGTTTGTTGCACAAATCAACCGGATATCTACCGGGATTTCGATAGCTGATCCAATCCTCGTTATTCTCCGGTTTTCAAGCACACTCAATAGTTTTGCCTGTAGTGGAAGAGAGAGATTCCCGATCTCATCAAGAAAGATTGTGCCACCGGAAGCAAGTTCAAACCTTCCAGGCTTATCCTGGTGGGCATCTGTAAATGCACCCTTTGTATGACCGAAAAGTTCACTTTCAAAGAGAGATTCCGAAATAGCTCCCAGGTCAACATTTAAAAAAACCTTACCTTTCCTGGAAGAATTCCGATGGATTTCCCGTGCAACCAGCTCTTTGCCTGTCCCGTTTTTACCCAGGATTAAAACATCCGCATCCGTTTCCGATATCCTGGCTATCATCTCTTTAACTTTTTTAACCGGATAAGAATTGCCAACGAATACCGAGTAATTTTTATCAATATCCTTAGAAAGTTTTTCGCAGATTTCCTGTAACCTGAAAACTTCAGCACTTGCCTTTTTTAGCCGGGTCTTTCCTTCATATTTCTGCATAACACTATTTTATAATTTTTCTGGCTTATACGTATAAAAGAATTAACCGCCAAGTACGCTATGAATGCGCGAAGAACGCAAAGTACAATTATGTATTTATATTGTCTTCAATATTTTCTTTTGCGAACTTTGCGCCTTCTCTGCGTCCTCTGCGGTTAGTTCTTTTATTCCATTATTCCATACGATAAAGATACGATATTTGTATTATTATCGAACAATTACTGTCCTGATATTAGTACATATATTCTTTTGTTACCTGATACTGAACTTAGTTATATCTCTGTTTTACATAAAAGCTTCTTCATCAAATCTGAATAGAAGCTGGATTTTGGCAATCAACGAGATCAGGTTACCGGGCAACACCCTGCTTTATCGAAAAAATCTCTTGCAAATATTAAAAGCCAACTGAATCGTTTTTCCGAGTCTAATAAGGTGGATAACAATGAATTACACAAAGAACCCTAAAGGAGAAATAAAAACAACATACACATACAACACCGGTTGTAGCTCATTTGGCTTGCGAGCTAATACGAATATTAAAGCTCATTTTCGAGTAATTGTGAGCTATAAAACAGAGAAGATGTTAAATGATAAAAGTAACGAGATATTAGACTTTCTTAAACAAAATCCGTTAAGTTCTTCAAAAGAAATTTATGAATGATGATTACCTTGCTTTTTTATCTTAAACCAAATATCAAAGGAAATCCGATAACAACAAAGATTGTCCATATCATATAAATCGGTAAATACTTTGAAATTGTCAATTCAACTTGTTTAATCCCGGTACCCCTAAAATTAACTTTAAATAAATCAATCATTATTAGTATCAAGTTGCCGAAAATAAGCAGGTTTGACCCAAGAACGGCTGTTCTGTTAGGTGTAAACCCATATTCTCCAAGTCTATATAATATTGCTGACAGAGCCACCAGGTCAATTATAAGTGTTACGATAGTAAGCATAAAAAGAGTCATTTCATTAAATTTCTGTTTCATGTTTATTGAAGTTTCAGAAATTGAAAAAACAATTATTCCCATTACACCGAGTAACATCAGGTTGAAAATTAACAAAAAGTCTCTGTCATTGTAAGGGTCTTTCCCTGCTAATGGAATACTAATCAGATAGATTATTAATGTTATCAAAACAAGAGGACTGAAAATATTTGCGATGATTGGAGCAATCTTGTTTGTTATAAACGGATAATTATGAATTATAAAAGTTGCAACAATCAGTACAGAAACAAGCCCCCATATGGCAATATAATCTATATAGAATCGCTCAATTTCTATGTCAATCGCAGAAAATAATCCAAGAGTAACTCCGGCTAAAATCATTCCTGCAATCAGAATTATTGCGCTTAAGATTGCTAAATCGCCGTTATGTTTTATGTAATCAATGCGTTTTGTTTTATCCTTCGTGTCAAAGTTTATGTAAATCAAGCCATATGTGCACCATAATAAAAGTGGTAAATGAATATAGGCTAAAATAATCGAATTACTATCCCTATCTGACGGCAACAGATTTATATAAATAGCAGAAATTATAAATACTCCGATTGAAATGAACAGATGTTTATTCTTGAATGAATTTTTTGTTAAAAATGAATAGGCTGATAATCCCAAAAGCACTATTAATCCTGCATTTTTCTCGTAAAAGAAATAGTCTTTTAAACTGATATCGAATATTTGAGGAATTTTAATTAAG
>JAUWPX010000101.1 GCA_030611395.1 Bacteroidota bacterium
TAAAGAATCAAAAGAATATCTTGAAGAATCAAAAATAAATGAACTTCTTAATAAATATTGCCGTTTCCTGCCGGTTAAAATAGCTTTTGGAAAACAAAAAGATTGGAAGGATGGAAAAGAAATTGCAACTAAAAAAGATAATATAATTAATGATACCAAACCTGCCTGGACCAGAAAGCCTGTTGATCTGAAAGAGGAGGATTATAAGAAATTTTATAATGATTTGTATCCTATGCAGGAGGCACCTGTTTTTAATATTCATCTTAATGTTGACTACCCGTTTAGTCTTACCGGAATTCTTTATTTTCCAAAAATAAAAAACAACATTGAGATGCAGAAGAATAAGATACGACTGTATTGTAATCAGGTATTTGTTACAGATTCAGTTGAGGGGATTGTGCCTGAATTTCTGACTTTATTGCATGGCGTTATTGACTCGCCTGATATTCCGCTTAATGTGTCCAGAAGCTTCCTCCAAAATGATCCGAATGTTAAGAAAATATCGGGTCATATATCAAAGAAAGTTGCAGGCCAGTTGAATGATATTTTTAAAAAAGAACGTCCTGAATTTGAAAAAAAATGGGACGATTTGAAATTATTTGTTCAGTATGGGATGATTACAGATGAGAAATTTTATGAACGTGCTGAGAAATTTGCTTTGTTTAAGAATACAAATGGTAAGTATTTTACTTTTAAAGAATATAATGATCTTACTAAAGAGAACCAGACCAATAAGGACAAAACACTTATTTATCTTTATTCCACCAATATTGAAGAACAATTCACTTTTGTAGAAAAAGCTAATCATAAAGGATATGATGTCCTTTCAATGGACGGGCAGCTTGATACTCATTTTTTGAATCATCTGGAGCAAAAATTTACTAATGCACGCTTTGTTCGTGTTGATTCTGATGTTATTGATAAGCTTATTCAAAAAGAGGATACTTCTGAGTCTAAACTTACCGCTGAACAGAAAAGCAATTTGTCTCCTGTTATTCAATCACAAATTCCTAAACAAGATAATTTTGTCGTCTCTTTTGAAAACCTGAAAGAGGAAGAACATCCAATGACTATCGTCCAGTCGGAATTTATGAGGAGAATGAAAGATATGTCAGAAATGGGAGGTGGAATGAATATGTATGGTAATCTGCCTGACAGTTACAATCTTGTTGTTAATAGTAACCATCCTTTGGTAATAAAAATTGCAGAGGAAATGGGGAACATAGTTGGTGAAAATGTAAGCAAGATTAATGAAAAAGTTAAACCTTTAGAGGATAATAAAACTAAGTTAGAGAAAGATCAGGAAGGTAAAAAGGATGAAGAGATCAAGCAGGAGGAGAAAGACAGGATTGAAGATCTGAAGAAAAAGATAGATGAACTGAATGATAAAAAAAGAAAAATTCTTTCAGAATATGGATCCAAAAATAAACTGGTGAAACAACTGATTGACCTTGCCTTGCTTTCAAACAATATGCTTAAGGGAGAAGAATTAAGTAAATTTGTTAAGCGAAGTATTGATATAATGTAGTGCCTAAAGTGTCTGGAGTGTCTAAAGTTCCTGGAGTGTCAAAAATGAGGAATAATGCAGATTAAAAAAATGTACTAACCTCTTTTTTAAGATAATCAATAGCGGCTTTTGTTGGCTCTTTATCCATTTCCATAACTTTTTCAAGTAAATACCGGCTAAATTCGATTGCCGCGGCACCAGGTTTTACATGATCTGCGGATGAATTGATGATCTTAATGGTGTTGAATTTTGCATTTTTGATTATCTCCCAGGCAGAAGGTGTCATATATACTTGTTGTGAAAGATTATGTTCAAATTCTGCTCTTATTGTATTAAGCATGGATGTTTGTATTTGCTTGCTGGTCATTCCCTGCTTGTTGGTTCTCATAATAAGAGATTCAAGCGAAATCCTTTCGAGAAAAAGGATAACCCGCTCATATGCTTGCAGTCTGATTGGTGTAATGTTCTTCTGATTTTGCAGGACTATCTCATGTTTACGTTTATCCTGATCGTTTCGGATAAATGCTCTGATTAGGAAATAAGCTGTTAGAAAAACGATTAATGCAGGTAAAGTGTATTTTAAAACCTCAAGTATTTCCATGCTATGTTATTTTATTTTTTAAGCTGATTAACCATTATCCAGGTTATGTTGTACAATATTACTAATTTTCAGTTTATAACTCAATTTTTTTTCAAATTTGCATCTTTCAATATGTAATGATTAAATGATAGAATGAGTAAATGAGAAGAAGTCACTTCTTTATATTGGAATTGAAAATAAAAAATTAATACTATTATATAATGAGTATAAGTATTATCGGCAGATCAATAGGAGAATCTGCAACGTTGCTGCTAAATGAAACAGCCGCAATATTAAAAGCTAAAGGTGAACCATTAATACATCTTGGTGGCGGAGAGCCGGAAAGCCGGACTCCCATTGATGCAATTACCAATTTTACCGGGTTATTAAACTCAGGCGAGATTCGTTATACCCCTGTGGATGGGACAATTGAAATGAAACAGGCTATAATAAGGTATACAGAAGAGTATTATGACAGGAAGGTTGCACCGGAAAATGTTATTGCATCTAACGGTGCTAAACAAGCTATTATGGTTGCTTTACAGGCAATTCTTGATCCACAGGACGAAGTAATTTTCCCTGCGCCCTATTGGGTAAGCTATCCCGAAATGGTTAAATTGTGTGGTGCAGTCCCGGTTCCTGTGCATCCCGAAGATGGTACTTTTTATCCAAGGATGCAGGATATCGAGATGAATTTTACTTCCTACACTAAGGCAATTATTTTGAATTCTCCAAATAATCCAACCGGTGCGATATATTCTGATGAGTTTATTGCTGATGTGGTCCGTTTTTGTGAAAAAGAGGGCTTGTACCTTATTATGGATGATATATATCATCGCCTCTGTTTTGACAGGAAAAAACCGGCAAATTATTATGAATATGCAAAGGATATTGATGAGAATTCGAAACTTATCTTAATAAATAGTGTGTCAAAGCAATACGCGATGACCGGTTTTCGGATTGGATGGGCAGTTGCCAGTAAAAATCTTATTAAGGTAATGTCTAATATTCAGGGACATCAGACTGCCGGCCCTCCTGTATTAATGCAAAAAGCAGCGATTGGAGCAATCACAGGTGTACAATCAGGGGTTGAAAGTCTGAGGTTAACATTGGAAAATAACCGGAATGTAATGATGGATCGATTGAATGCTTTTGATGGTGTAAAACCGACTAAACCGGATGGAACATTCTATGTGTTTGCTGATTTTAGTACCTATGATAAAGATTCAACCCGGCTTTCAAAATTCCTGCTTGATAAGGTTAGAGTACTGACAATGCCCGGAGTTGAGTTTGGTTTGGATGGATATTTAAGACTCTCAACATGCGGTTCAATAAAAGATATAATCGAAGGTATTGAAAGAATAAAGTGGGCACTAGATCCGAATTCGCCAAACGAACTGTATATCGGTGAACGAAAATTAGTTAGAGATTGGCTGTAGCAGAATAATAAAAAATATCGTTTCCGTTTTTGTAAATAAAACATAATATTTTTCTGAACAATATACTATTGGTTAAATAGAATAATAATATACCCAAATGAAGAAATATTTAAAATTTGATACACCTGCAGTTAAACATGCAGGGGCATTGGCCAGCGATTTTGGTCTTGAACATCATGGTTTTGTTCATCTGGATAAGGTTTTCTGGAATATTCCTGAAGCAGCTTTGTATGAAGAAGCTGTATTCAGGGGTGAAGGGAAAATTGTTCACGGAGGTCCGTTTCTTGTTAATACAGGAAAATGGACTGCCAGAGCTGCAAATGACAAGTATTTTGTGAGCGAGCCTTCTACCAGTGATAAAATTGACTGGGGTGAATATAATCGTCCCATTAATTCTGAAAAGTTTAGTGGAATATTATCAAGATTGCAGGCCTATCTCCAGGGTGAAGAATTATTTGTGCAGGATGTTTATGCCGGGGCCGACAAAAGATATCGTGTTCCCTTCAGGTTCATAACCGATAAAGCGTGGCAAAGTCTTTTCGTGCGCAATATGTTTCATACTATTAATAATCAGGATGAGTTAAGGAAGTTTATTCCTGAATTTACTGTTATCTCATCTCCCTCTTTTAAACTTGATCCGAGAATTGACGGGACGTTAAGTGAAACAGGTATAATTGTTGATTTCTCAAAAAGGATAGCAGTTATTGCAAATTCAAGTTATGCAGGCGAAGTAAAAAAAACAGCTTTTACAATAATGAACTACCTAAAACCATTACAGGATGTAATGGCAATGCATTGTTCAGCAAATGTTGGGGAAAAGGATGATGTAGCACTGTTTTTCGGACTAAGTGGTACCGGAAAAACAACCCTTTCAGCTGACCCTTCCAGAAAACTTATCGGGGATGATGAGCATGGATGGAGTGATTACGGAGTGTTTAATTTTGAAGCCGGCTGTTATGCAAAAGTAATTCGTCTATCGGCTGAAAATGAGCCTGAAATATATGAATGTACTCGGCGTTATGGAACGATCCTTGAAAATGTAAAATTCGATCAGACAACCCGGAATATAGATCTTGATGATGAAGAACTTACTGAAAATACAAGAGCCTCGTATCCCCTGAATTTTATTCCTAATTCCGTGCCTGAAAAAATGGTGGATTCACATCCTAAAAATATTATTTTTCTGACAGCAGATGCACAGGGTGTTTTACCCCCGATAGCCAGACTTAATATGGATCAGGCAATATATCATTTTATTAGTGGTTATACATCGAAAATTGCAGGAACAGAACTTGGTCTTGGCATTGAACCTGAAATTACATTCAGCGCCTGTTTCGGAGCACCTTTTATGGTTCATCACCCATTTTTTTATGCTGATCTGTTAAGGAAGAAAGCTGAAAAAGCCAATGCAAAAATTTGGCTGGTCAATACAGGTTGGGTAGGAGGGAAATTTGGTATAGGAAAAAGAATAAGTATACGCCATACACGAAATATGCTGAATGCAGCCCTGGAAGGAAAACTGGATAAAGTGGAATACAGGAAAGATGAACTGTTTGGTTTCGAAGTTCCGTTATCCTGTCCTAATGTTCCCGAAGATGTTTTTGATCCTTCCACTGCCTGGGGAAACAAGAAAGAATACTGGATGAAATATGACGCTCTCGCATCAAGATATATTGAGAATTTCAAAGTATTCGCCAGTGGAGTACCTGAAGAAGTTATTGGTTCCGGTCCAAAAAGGCTGAAGAAGTAATAAGAAGGCTAAGGCTAAGGAAAAGAAAGGAATTAAAGAAGAATTATGTTTTATATCAATATACAATTTTGAACTTAACGTAGCGATTTCATGAACGAAGTGAGTAAATTTCGATACATTAAGAAAGGGATCAAGCCTTTTATACTGGTAGTAGTGGTTTTATTTGTACTAATAACCGGAAAACTGTTATGGTGGATTTATAGTCCATGTGTAGTAATTGAGAATTCAAAGGATAACTACATCAATATCCCCACAGGTTCAGAATATGAAGATGTACGGAAAATTGTTGCTGACCATGGTTTGGTTAAGAATATTAAAGCATTTGACTGGGTTGCTAAAAGGAAAAATTACAGCAATTTTATTCACGCCGGACATTATGAGCTTAAAGATGGTCTGAATAATAATGATCTTATTAATTTGCTGCGGTCAGGAATTCAAATTCCTGTAAATCTTATCTTTAATAATATCAGGTCATTAGAAAGGCTTTCAGGTATTGTGGCCTATCAGATTGAAGCTGACTCATCTGAGATCATCAACCTGCTTCTTGATGAAAACTATATCTCACAGTTCGGATTTACTCATGAAACTGTTATGGGAGCATTTATACCAAATACTTATGAATTTTACTGGAATACTTCTGCTTCAGGTTTTGTTGAACGAATGGTTGACGAATATGAAAAATTCTGGAACAAGAAAAGAAAAGATAAAGTAGCAGCTAAAAGCCTGACAATAAAACAGGTTAGTACACTTGCCTCTATTGTTGACAGGGAAACTGTTAAAGAGACAGAAAAAACCAGGATAGCCGGTGTATATCTTAACCGGCTGAAAAGAGGTATCAGATT
>JAUWPX010000191.1 GCA_030611395.1 Bacteroidota bacterium
CAAGCAGGTCAAAACTATCTAACAAGAAGAATTACAGAAAAGGTTACAGAAAATATTGATGCTAAAATTACTTTTAACAGGGTCAATATAGGTTTTTTTAAAAATATCTCTTTAAAAGAACTATACATTGAAGACCGGCAAAAAGATACACTTTTATTTTCCTAATTATTAACAGTTAGTCTCAAGTCGTTTAACAGGCGTAATAGTGAAATTGACTTTAGAAAAATTGAGCTCCATGATGCCAGAATAAACTTTAAAACCGACTCTACAAATACAATAAACCTCAAATTCATTACCGACCGGCTTAAAAGAAAAGACACAACAAAGGTAAGATGGAAAATCAGGATTCACTCAATTGAATGCAGGAAGCTTCTTTTCTCCTATAAGAAATATGATTTTCAATCAAGCCGCGAAGGATTTGATCCAAAAGACATACGACTTTCTGATCTTAGTTTTGATATTATAAACCTGCAAACACACAATGACAGTATTGACTTTTCTGTTGAGAACTTCAAATGCAGGGAAAAAAGTGGTTTAGTAATCAATAGCCTGAATTTCCTCATGTATATTTCGCCCCGCTATCTCCACTTCCATGAAATATCTTTTGCATCCCATCAATCAAATTTAACAGCTGAAAAAATCGAACTCCTTTTCAATGGATATAAAAGCCTGAAAGATTTTAGAAATAATGTTCAACTTAACATCAATATTGATAAATCCAGTCTTACTTCAAGGGACCTGGGTTTTTTCGCCCCTTCAATCAGCAAGATACCCGGCAAAATTAACTTAGCCGGTCATCTATTTGGTTACATTCCGAACTTAAAGGGAAAGCAAATAAAAGCAGGTTGGGGTGAAAACACACATGTTTATTGCGACTTCGCTTTAGACGGCCTGCCCGATATTAACAAAACTTTCATGTTTATTGATATTGATTCCCTTCAAACCACCATACAGGATATTATAAATATAAGTACGCCAGGTAATGTAAAACCTTTATTTTTACCCAACCAGTTAGAGAAACTCGGGAAGATAACCTATGCCGGTAACTTTACCGGTTTTATTGATGACTTTGTTACATACGGAGAATTCAATTCAGATTTGGGTTTAATATCTACCGATCTGACAATTGAACCTGATACAGCCCGGATTATAAGATATAGTGGAAAAATGAAAACCGACAATTTCAACCTGGGTAAATTATTTGACAATACTAACCGTGTAGGGAATATAACTATGGATATTCAAGTTAATGGCTTTAGTGTTGAAAACAGATATAAAGCAACCCTTGAAGGGAATATTGCTGATCTATTCCTGAATAAATATCATTATAAAAACATTAACCTTTCCGGCGAATTTACACCAAAAGCATATGACGGTTCAGTATATATCAAAGACCCTAATATTGAACTAAATTTCCTTGGCAGTCTGGATTTTTCAGGTGAAATACCTGAATTTGACTTCACAACTAATGTACCAAAAGTAAACCTGTACGATTTACACATTGAACCAAAAGATACTAATTCATTTCTTTCCTTCCTTCTTACAGCAAATTTTAAAGGTAAAAATCTTGATGATCTCGAGGGAAAGATCAACCTGATCAATTCCACTTACCGAAAAATGGATGAAGAACTCCATGTATATGATTTTTCACTTTCTGCTTTTAACCAGAATGACACAAATCAGTTAATACTTAAAACCGACTTTGTCGATGCATTTATTACCGGAAATTATAACTTCACACAGCTGGGAAGTTCCTGTAAATATTTGCTCAGCAGCATCATACCTTCGTTTACTCTAACTGAAGCGAATACAATTAATAAACCAGATAACCACTTTGATTATAGCATCCTGCTAAAAGATACCAGAAACCTTAGCAAATTTTTATTCCCATCATTTGTTGTTTCTCCCAATTCAACTTTTACAGGCAAATTTTATCCATTTGATAACTACTTCCTGGTTAAAGGAGAGGCAGAAAAATTCACATATAAAGGAAATGAACTTTTTAAGATGTTGATGAATGCAGAATGTTCTGATTCCCTATTTTCTTTCAAACTTACAGGTGAAAAATTTGTTGCAAACAATAAACTTGATTTGGAAAATTTTTCAATAACAAGTAATGCCGGTAATGATACTGTTCGTTTTGAATTAAGCTGGATTGACCAGGCAACGCGAAATTTGCTAAGTCAAATAAAAGCCATTGCCGATTTCAGAAATGAACAGCAACAGTTAACACCTTTGATAAACATCTCACTCCTACCAACCAATCTGTACATAAAAAACAGTATATGGAAAATGAATCCCGGCACAATTACTATCGATACCACATCACTACAGGTAAAAAACTTCTCAATCAATAATAAAGAACAGTGGTTAAAAGTTCATGGAGGCATTTCAGAACAATATGAAGACACCCTGTTATTACAATTCAAAGGATTAAACCTTTCATCATTAAATACTATTTCTAAAGGTGAAAAGATTCAATTAAATGGTATAATAAACGGTGATGCCAGTTTATCAAACTTATATAGTAATCCATTATTTCAAACAAACATAAATATAGATGATCTTCTGATAAATAATGAACCCCTTGGTAAAACGTCAATAACCAGTGCCTGGGACACAATAAATGAACAGTTACATCTGGAGGCATCTTCAAACCGGGGCAATCTTCAAACCCTTAATATCAAAGGCGATTATGAACCCGAAAGTAAAGAAATTGAATTCTCTCTTTCCCTGAATAAACTCAGATTAAATATCTTCAGGCCATTTATAAGTAAAATATCTTCTGAACTAAACGGAATTGCCACCGGTAATATTATTCTAAACGGAACACTATCTAAACCAACAGCAAATGGAATAATTAAACTGCAAAAGACCTCTTTCCTTTTGGATTTTTTTAATACCCGTTACACATTTACTGATCAAATAAAGGTTGAAGATAATATTATCAAATTTGAAAATATCAGAATATTCGATCCTGAAGGAAACCAGGCAGTTATTAACGGGGATATCAAAAATAATTACTACAAAAATTTCGATATAGATTTGAAAATCGATGCGAGTAATTTGCTGCTTATAAACACCATGGAAAAGCATAATAACCAGTTTTATGGTACCGCGTATAGTTCCGGAATAGTCAATATTAGCGGTCCACCGAAAGACCTTTCTATCCAGGCATCCTTAAAAACAGACAAAAATACGCGTTTCTTTCTACCGCTTTCTTCGGGGGAAGAACTTGACGAATATAATTTTGTAAGCTTTGTAGATAACACAAATCAAACAGATAAAGAAAAAAAAGAAACTCTCAAAGTAAGTGATAATATGCCAAAAATAAACCTGGATATTGAAATTACACCTGATGCTGAAGCACAACTTATTTTTAACTCTAACACAGGTGATAATATAAAGGGAAGAGGATCAGGAAATCTTAACCTGCAAATTAATACCCCGGGAGAATTGAATATTTTCGGCACTTATACAATTGAGCAGGGTGAATATCTTTTTTCTTTACAAAACATAATCAATAAAAAATTTAAAGTCAGAAATGGTGGTACAATAACCTGGAATGGCAACCCAATGGAAGCCAATATGGATATAGAAGCTGTTTATGAAACCAAAGCCTCATTATACGAACTTTTCCTGAACGAAGCATACAGGCGGAGAATAACTGTTGAATGTCAACTATATCTTACGGGGAGAATTCAAAATCCAACAATTGATTTTGGAATCGAGTTGCCAACTGCTGACCAGGAAACCAGAACAAATCTACAGAATGCCATTAACACTCAGGAAGAAATGAGCAAGCAATTCCTGTCATTAATTATTATTAATAGTTTTTTGCCAAATACAAATTACGTACCACCAACTTCTCAATCAATAACTTCCAATTACGCCCCGGCAGTTGGCGTAACAACAAGCGAACTCCTTTCTAATCAGTTAAGCAACTGGCTTTCACAAATCAGTAACGATTTTGATATAGGATTCAGATACAGACCCGGTGATGAAATATCCAGTGATGAAGTTGAAGTAGC
>JAUWPX010000005.1 GCA_030611395.1 Bacteroidota bacterium
CCGGGGTGCAAGAGCTTTACCCGTATTGTTATGAGAAAGTAATATAACTTTGGCATTTTCTTTTTGTGCAACTTCCGAAATTACTTTTGTATACACCTGGTTATCCAGTGTTTTCAGATATCCGTTTGTTATACTCACAACTTTATCAGCACCATAATCACCTAATTTCTTAAGCTCTTCTTCAGCAACTTCACCAATGGAAATGGCAACAACAGGAACATTAAGTTTCTCAGCCACTTTTTGTGCATATGAAACCAATTCAAAAGATAATTTCTTAAATTTTCCGTCCCAGTTTTCTGTAAATACTAATACTGCCATGATACTATTATTTTAATCAGGTTTTTTAATCAAAAATTTTCGGTTAGATAACTGCCAATTCCGTCAAATTACTTTAGCTTCATTCTGCAAAAGGTCAAATAATTCTTTTACATTCTCAGGATCAACCATCTTACATGGTGGTTTAGGCTGAGGAAGTTCAAAACTCTTATGCTCTGTTAATATCTCAGTATCAGAAATCTCCACTACATTCAAGGGTTTCTTCCTTGCCATCATGATTCCACGCATAGCAGGAATTCTCGGTTCAATAGAAATTCCTTTCTGGACAATTGCAACAAACGGTGTATCAATGCTTATAATTTCTTTTCCTCCATCAATTGTCCTTGAAACAGACACTTTCCCACCTTCTACTTCAATACCTGAAACTGCAGAGACAGAAGGCAGGTTAAGAAACTCTGATAACATCCCTCCCACAGCAGAACCGTTATAATCGCATGATTCAATACCGCACATTACAAAACCAAAATCTTCATCTTTAAGCACACCTGCCAGCTTAGCAGCTACAGCATATGCATCAGTTGGTTCAGCATCAATACGTATGGCATCATCCGCACCAATTGCCAGTGCTTTTCTTATTGTGGGTTCAGCACTCTTTGCTCCAACGGTAATAACAGTAACTTTTTCCACCAGGGAGTTGGTATCCTCTTTCAATTCTATCGCCCTTGTCAGAGCGAGCTCATCCCATGGATTAATTATCCACTGCACACCGGTATTGTCAAAAACAGAATTATTTTCTGTAAACTTAACTTTTGTTGTTGTATCAGGTACGTTCCCGAGGCAAACGAATACTCTCATACTCTTTAATTTTAATTAATTACGTTATTATTTTGATAAGTCAATGTTTATTGTCATGCTTGTGCAGTCGGACCGCCAAAATTCATCGGCATAGCAAGCCCGCCGGGACCTTTATCTTTAATTTCACCATGCACAGATTCATACTTTTTAATATTATCTTCAAGAGCTCTCAACAATCTTTTTGCATGTTCAGGAGTAAGAATAATCCTGGATTTTACCTGTGCCTTAGGTACACCTGGCATAATCCTGACAAAGTCCAGCACAAACTCAGCTGATGAGTGTGTGATAATCGCAAGGTTTGAATAAGTTCCCTGGGCCACTTCATCATTAAGTTCTATATCCAGCTGATTTTTTCCGGGTTTGCCTTTTTGGTCTTCCATAGTAAAAAGAATTTATAATTATTACTCCTTATTATCTTCTACATTAACTACATCTCCTTCTTCAACTACATCTTTCTCCTTTTCTTTAGCAGATACTAATTTTTCATATTCTTCCATTGAACCAACAACAATCTTGTCATAATTTCTTGCACCGGTTCCGGCAGGGATCAGGTGTCCGACAATAACATTTTCTTTCAGTCCATTGAGGTTATCCACTCGTCCATATATAGCAGCTTCATTTAAAACTTTTGTTGTTTCCTGGAATGAAGCAGCCGACATAAAACTTGAAGTTTGCAATGCAGCTTTTGTAATTCCCTGCAGCACCTGGTTTGATGTTGCAGGAATAGCATTACGTGCTTCAATAAGTTTCTTGTCTTTTCGTTTAAGGATAGAATTTTCATCTCTGAGTTTCCTTGCAGTAATTATCTGCCCATTCTTATATATCAGTGAATCTCCCACTTCAATAATCATCATTTTATCAAAAATCCAGTCGTTCTCATTTATGAATTTCAACTTATCAATTATTTGTTTTTCTAGGAATTTGGTATCTCCCGGATCAATGATTTCAACTTTACGCATCATTTGACGAACGATGATTTCAAAATGCTTATCATTAATTTTCACACCCTGCAGCCGATAAACTTCCTGAACCTCATTAACAATATATTCCTGCACTTTTGTCGGTCCTTTTATAGCAAGGATATCCAGTGGGGTAATAGCCCCGTCAGACATTGCCATTCCTGCCCGTACATAATCGTTTTCCTGAACGAGTATTTGTTTTGACAATGAAACCAGATACTTTTTCACTTCATCTGTTCGTGATGTAACAATAATTTCACGATTCCCTCGCTTAATCTTACCAAACTGAATCTCTCCGTCAATTTCAGATACTACAGCCGGGTTTGACGGGTTTCTTGCTTCGAACAGTTCAGTAACCCTTGGCAGGCCACCTGTAATATCACCTGATTTCCCAATAGCTCTTGGGATCTTTGCCAATATATCTCCCTCTTTAACTTCACTATTTTCATTGGTAATAACATGAGCACTAACGGGAAGGTTATAAGATTTTGACGAGGTTTTCTTTTTATCCCCCGGCACGATCCTGAGAGTTGGGTTCTTAGTTTTATCTCTTGTTTCAATAATCACTTTCTCCCTGTATCCGGTTTGTTCATCAGACTCTTCCCTATATGTAACACCTTCAATTAATTGTTGGAAATTTACTTTTCCATGTTCTTCAGAGATTATCAATGCATTATAAGGATCCCAATTACAAAGTAAATCCCCTTTCTTTACACTGTTACCATTCTTTATAAAAAGGTTTGAGCCATAAGGGATATTATGAGTTGACAGAGCAATACCGGTTTCCTTATCCAATATCCGCATTTCAGCTAAACGCCCAATAACAATACCAATTTTTTTACCATCCTCCATTTTCTTCTCAACAGTACGCAATTCTTCAATCTCAACGACTCCGTCAAATTTGGCAATGATATTAGACTCAGCAGTAATACTTGATGCAGTACCTCCAACGTGGAAAGTACGCAAGGTAAGCTGTGTCCCCGGTTCACCAATAGACTGGGCAGCAATTACACCAACGGCTTCACCTTGTTGCACCATTTGTCCGGTAGAAAGGTTTCGTCCGTAGCATTTAGCACAAACACCTCTACTGGATTCACATGTAAGAACCGAACGAATTTCAACTTCTTCGATCGGTGATTCCTCAATTTCCCGGGCAATCTCCTCGGTAATTTCTTCTCCCGAACCGATTATCAATTCATTATTTAACGGATTGTAAACATCATGTACAGTAGTACGGCCCAGGATTCTTTCATAAAGTGTTTCAACAACCTCTTCATTCTTTTTAATAGCACTTGCAACAAGTCCTCTCAATGATCCACAATCAGGCTGTGAAACCACAACATCCTGTGATACATCAACCAGGCGTCTTGTCAGGTAACCTGCATCGGCAGTTTTTAGGGCAGTATCCGCCAAACCTTTTCTGGCACCATGAGTTGAAATAAAATATTCCAGAACTGAAAGTCCCTCTTTAAAATTAGACAATATTGGATTTTCAATAATTTCCGAAGCAGTAGCACCTGATTTTTGTGGTTTAGCCATTAGCCCCCTCATCCCTGAGAGCTGTCTTATCTGTTCTTTAGAACCACGTGCCCCTGAGTCAAGCATCATATACACAGGATTAAATCCCTGCAGATCAGAAGATAATTGTTTCATCAGGGTTTGGGTAAGCTTGGCATTTATATGTGTCCATATGTCGATTATCTGGTTGTAACGCTCGTTATTAGTAATAAATCCCATATTATAGTTATTCATTACCTCATCTATGTTTTTATAACCTTCTTCCACAAGTTCAACTTTCCGTTCCGGAACGATTACATCTTTGAGATTAAATGAAAGCCCGCCACGAAAAGCCATATTAAATCCCAGGGATTTAATATCATCAAGGAAATTTGCAGTAGATGAAGTCCCTGATCTTTTCAATACTGTACCAATAATTTCTCTAAGTGATTTCTTTGTCAGAAGTTCATTAATAAACCCAACCTCTTTTGGCACAAACTTGTTAAAAACAACTCTCCCTACAGTGGTTTCAATAAGATGATTAACCGGTTTCCCTTCAACTATATCATCAACTTTAACCTTAATAATGGCATGGAGATCAATTTTACCTTCATTCAGAGCAATAGTGACCTCTTCCTGAGAATAGAAAACCAAACCTTCACCCTTGATTTTCAGAGTTTTTGTTGATTTCTTCGCTTTGGTAATATAATATAATCCAAGAACCATATCCTGTGAAGGGACTGTAATTGGAGCACCATTAGCCGGATTAAGTATATTATGTGATGCCAGCATCAGCATTTGCGCCTCCAGAATAGCAGTATTACCCAGAGGCAAATGAACTGCCATCTGATCACCATCAAAGTCGGCATTAAATGCTGTACAAACCAATGGATGTAACTGAATTGCCTTTCCCTCAATAAGTTTAGGCTGAAATGCCTGTATACCAAGGCGGTGAAGAGTTGGAGCCCTATTAAGCAGGACAGGATGTCCTTTAAGCACACTCTCCAGTATATCCCATACAACGGGATCTTTCCTGTCTACAATCTTTTTAGCTGATTTAACAGTTTTTACTATACCCCTTTCAATTAGTTTTCTAATAATAAAGGGTTTATACAGTTCAGCTGTCATATCCTTTGGCAACCCGCATTCATGAAGCTTAAGTTCCGGTCCAACGACAATAACAGACCGGGCTGAATAATCAACTCTTTTACCAAGCAGATTCTGACGGAATCGTCCTTGCTTTCCTTTTAGGCTATCACTCAGTGATTTAAGCGGTCTGTTTCCGTCAGTTTTAACGGCATTTGATTTCCTGGAATTATCAAATAATGAGTCAACTGATTCCTGAAGCATTCGTTTCTCATTACGGAGGATCACTTCGGGAGCTTTTATTTCAATAAGTCGCTTAAGCCGGTTATTTCTAATAATTACACGGCGGTAAAGATCATTAAGGTCGGATGTGGCAAAACGTCCACCATCAAGTGGCACAAGTGGTCTGAGTTCAGGAGGAATAACAGGTACTACTTTCACTATCATCCATTCGGGGCGATTTACTTTTGTTGAAGCTCTGAAAGCTTCAACAACCTGTAAACGTTTCAGGGCTTCATTTTTCCTTTGCTGCGAAGTTTCTGTATTTGCTTTATGTCTGAGAGAAAATGACATTTCATCCAGATTAAGTCGTTCAAGCAAATGAAACAGAGCATCAGCACCCATTCCTGCAATAAACTTATCAGGATCGGTATCCTCCAGATATTGATTCTCCTTTGGAAGGCTTTCCAGAATCTCAAGATATTCCTCTTCAGTAAGGAAATCAAGATAATTAATACCATCTGTTGCTTTAACTCCAGCGTTAATTACCACATATCTTTCGTAGTAAATAATAGAATCGAGTTTTTTAGTTGGAAGACCAAGCAGGTAACCCATTTTATTGGGGAGCGACTTAAAGTACCAAATATGAGCAACCGGTACTACCAGGGAGATATGACCAATACGTTCGCGCCGTACTTTCTTTTCAGTAACTTCAACACCACAACGGTCACAAACAATACCCTTGTATCTTATCCTCTTATATTTACCACAATGACATTCATAATCCTTAACGGGGCCGAATATCCGTTCACAGAACAAACCATCTCTTTCAGGTTTATAAGTTCTATAGTTAATTGTTTCGGGTTTTAGCACTTCTCCACACGAAATTTCGAGTATTTCTTCCGGTGAAGACAGAGCAATTGAAATTTTTGTAAAATTACTCTTAACCTTTATATCTCTACGAAATGACATAAATAAATATTTAAATTTTCAGTAATATAAATAATTAATCAAGACTCATACTAAGTCCAAGTCCTCTAAGTTCATGTAACAGAACATTTAGGGATTCCGGTATACCCGGTGTTGGCATGGGCTCTCCTTTAACAATAGCTTCATACGACCGTGCTCTTCCTATAACATCATCCGATTTCACTGTCAGAATTTCCTGAAGTATATGTGCTGCTCCGAAAGCCTCAAGAGCCCATACTTCCATCTCACCAAATCGCTGACCTCCGAATTGTGCTTTACCACCAAGAGGTTGCTGTGTAATAAGTGAGTATGGTCCGATAGACCTTGCATGCATTTTATCGTCAACCATATGCCCAAGTTTGAGCATATAGATAATACCTACAGTAACGGGCTGTGTAAATTGTTCGCCTGTACCTCCGTCGTACAAATAAGTTGTTCCAAAATCAGGAAGACCGGCTTTTTTGGTATATTCAGATATTTCTTCTAAAGTTGCACCATCAAATATTGGTGTTGAGAATTTTAATCCCAGACGTTGTCCTGCCCAAGCCAAAACTGTTTCATATATCTGGCCAAGATTCATCCTTGATGGCACTCCCAGTGGGTTAAGTACAATATCCACAGGGGTTCCGTCTTCGAGGAAAGGCATATCTTCCTGGCGTACAATTTTGGCAACTATACCTTTATTCCCATGACGTCCGGCCATTTTATCTCCAACTTTTATTTTTCGCTTCCTTGCCAGATAGACCTTAGCCATTTGAATAATGCCGGTAGGAAGTTCATCACCTATAGAAATATTGTATTTCTGCCTCCGGTAAATAGCTCCTATATCTTTATATTTTGTAAGGTAATTATGAACAAGAAGTTTAATAGTTTCATTTTTCTTCTTATCGGTAGTCCATTTATTCAGGTTAACATTAATATAGTTAATCTCCTGTAGTTGTTTGAGAGTAAACTTTGCACCCTTAGGAATGAGATCAACATTCAGGTTATCTTTAACCCCCTGAGATGTTTTCCCATTTACAAGGATAAATATTTTATCAACCAATTTGGTATTTAGTTCTTCGAGTTCCTTTTGTAACCTGGTTTCTATCTTATCCAGCATTGGTTTTTCTGCAATTTTCGATCTTCTGTCCTTAACCGGTCGTGAGAAAAGATTTTTATTAACTACCACACCGTCGAGTGATGGTCCGGCTTTCAAAGAAGCATCTTTAACATCACCGGCTTTATCACCAAAAATGGCACGAAGGAGTTTCTCTTCCGGAGATGGATCGGATTCACCTTTTGGTGTAATTTTTCCTATAAGAATATCTCCCGGCTTGATATGGGCACCAATACGAATCAATCCATGTTCATCCAGGTCTTTAGTTGCCTCTTCACTAACATTAGGAATATCTGATGTAAGTTCTTCAAGACCTCTTTTTGTGTCTCTAACTTCAAGAGAATGTTCCTCTATATGTATTGATGTAAAAATATCATCACGCACAACACGATCAGATATCACGATCGCATCCTCGAAATTATATCCTTTCCAGGGCATGAATGCCACTTTCAAATTTCTGCCAAGTGCAAGTTCTCCTTTTTCTGTACCAAAACCCTCGGTAAGAACCTGTCCTTTCTCAACCTTTTCACCTTTTGAAACAATTGGTATAAGGTTAATACATGTATTCTGGTTCGTTTTCTTGTATTTTGGCAGAACATATCTTTTTACATCATCATCGAAGCTAATAAACTTCTCAACATCACTTCGGGTATAGCGTATCACAATTTCGTTAGCATCAACATATTCAACAATGCCGTCACTTTCCGCAACAATTAGTATTCTTGAATCCTTGATCATTGTTTTTTCAAGACCGGTACCAACAATAGGTGCTTCAGGTTTAATAAGAGGCACTGCCTGTCTCATCATATTAGAACCCATAAGAGCTCTGTTTGCATCGTCATTCTCAAGAAATGGGATCAGTGAAGCAGCGATTGAAGCAATCTGATTTGGAGCAACATCCATTAAGTCAACATTGTTTGCTTCCTCATGCGGAAAATCACCTTCGTAGCGCGCCTTAACCTTGGCATTAATAAATTCGCCATTCTCATTTATAGGAGCATTTGCCTGAGCGATCACCTTCTTTTCTTCTTCCTCAGCACTCAGGAAAATCACACCATCATCACTTAAATCCACCTTCCCTTCCTTAACATTTCTATATGGTGTTTCAATAAAACCAAGTTTATTGATCTTGGCATAAACACACAGTGATGATATAAGTCCAATATTTGGTCCTTCCGGAGTTTCAATAGGGCAAAGTCTTCCATAGTGTGTATAGTGCACATCGCGCACTTCGAATCCAGCTCTTTCTCGTGATAAACCACCTGGCCCAAGTGCTGACATTCTTCGTTTATGAGTCATTTCAGCAAGCGGATTAGTCTGATCCATAAACTGTGACAACTGGTTTGTTCCAAAAAAGGAATTAATTACAGAAGAAAGTGTCTTCGAATTAATCAAGTCAACAGGAGTAAAAACCTCATTATCACGAACATTCATTCTTTCACGAATAGTTCTTGCCATACGGGCCAAACCTACACCAAACTGGTTATGAAGTTGTTCACCCACTGTTCTCACTCTACGATTACTCAAATGGTCAATATCATCAACATCGGTTTTTGAGTTTATTAGTTCGATCAGATACTTAATAATCTTAATTATATCTTCCATTGTAAGGACCTTGGTATCCATAGGAATATCAAGACCCAGTTTCCTGTTTATTCTAAATCTTCCGACATCTCCCAGATCGTAACGTTTATCTGAGAAAAACAGGTTTTCGATCACTTCGCGGGCGGTTCCTTCATCAGGTGGTTCAGAATTACGCAATTGACGGTAAATATGAACAACAGCTTCTTTCTCCGAGTTGCATGGATCTTTCTGTAAGGTATTAAAAATAATCTCAAAATCAGAGATATTTTTATCTACATTATGAAGCAGGATTGTTTTTGACCCGGAATTGACAATATCTTCAATATGTGCATCTTCCAGGACTGTTTCCCGGTCAATTATCACTTCATTTCGTTCAATTGATACAACTTCACCGGTATCTTCATCAACAAAATCTTCGACCCACGATTTTAGCACTCGTGCAGCAAGTTTCCTTCCAACAAGTTTTTTCAGTGCCGTTTTCGAAACCTTAAATTCTTCAGCAAGGTCAAATATTTCAAGTATATCTTTATCCGTTTCATATCCAATAGCACGTAATAATGTTGTAACCGGCAATTTCTTTTTCCGGTCGATGTAAGCATACATCACATTATTAATATCGGTTGCAAATTCTATCCATGAACCTTTGAATGGAATTATCCTGGCTGAATACAATTTTGTACCGTTAGCATGAATACTTTGCCCGAAAAAAACTCCGGGTGATCGATGCAGTTGTGACACTATTACTCTTTCTGCCCCATTAATTACAAAGGTTCCCCTCTCAGTCATATAAGGAACAACACCTAAATAGACCTCCTGTATAACTGTATCAAAATCTTCATGTTCCGGATCGGTACAATACAATTTTAATTTAGCTTTTAACGGGACACTATAAGTCAAACCCCTTTCCAGGCATTCATCAATAGTATAACGTGGAGGATCAATGGTATAATCAAGAAATTCAAGAACAAAATTATTCCTGGTATCAGTAATAGGGTAATTTTCGCTAAAGACTTTATACAGTCCTTCTTTTTTCCTTTGTTCCTGAATAGTATTCAGTTGAAAAAAATTCCTGAATGATTTCAACTGAATATCCAGAAAATCAGGATAATTCATTTGTTCAGAAATAGAAGCGAAACTAATTCTTTCGTTTGTTTTTGAGGACATCCTAAAAAGATTATGTTGACACAATATATATATATAACGACGAAAAGGCTTAGAATCCTTTGCCGGATTCCAAACCTGAGAAACCTAATAATATTAAGGTGCTAGTTCTATTTAACTTCAACTTCTGCTCCTGCTTCTTCTAATTGATTTTTAAGAGATTCAGCTTCTTCTTTAGTTACACCTTCCTTAACGGGTTTTGGTGCCGAGTCAACCAGATTTTTAGCTTCTTTAAGTCCTAATCCGGTGAGTTCCTTAACCAGTTTTACTACCTGAAGTTTTGCTCCGCCGGGAGCAGTAAGTACAACATTAAATTCAGTCTGTTCAGCAACTCCGCCTTCTTCACTGGCAACACCGGATCCGGCAACAGCAACAGCTGCAGCTGCCGGTTCAATTCCATATTCATCTTTAAGAACATTTGCCAACTCATTAACTTCTTTTACAGTAAGGTTAACCAATTCTTCTGCTAACTTTTTTACATCTGCCATTTTCTTGTGTTTTTTTAAAGTTTTATTATAATTATTTTTATTATTCTCTATCAGCAAGTGTTTTTAAAACACCTGATAAAATATTTTTGCCTGACTGCAAGGCTGAAATAACATTCTTTGCAGGTGATTGAAGTAACATAATTACATCTGCAATAAGTTCTTCCTTAGACTTAATACCAACGAGAATTTCGAGTTTTTCATCTCCAATATAAAGTCCTTTTTCAACAAAAGCAGCCTTTAGCACAGGCTTATCATATTTTTTTCTAAACTCTTTAATAAGTTTTGCCGGAACATTACCGGTATTAGAAAACATGATTGAGGTCGGTTGTTCAAGCAATGGATACAATTCCTGAAAGTCACCTTCAGAATTTTCCAAAGCAATTTTCAATAGTGTGTTTTTAACTATAATCAGCCTAATCTCATTTTCAAAGCATTTCCTACGCAGTGCACTTGTGTCTTCAGCGTTAAGCTCAGAAACGTCAGCAAGATAAAAATGAGAATATTCATTTATCTTCTCTGCCAGATCTTTGATGATTATTTTTTTCTCTTCTTTATTCATAGTAACTTACACGTCTTTTGTCACAATTAACTTAATCTTCGTTAAAGGCTTTAGCATCAATCTTTATTGCCGGACTCATTGTACTTGAAAGATATATAGATTTTATATATGTACCTTTCGCCGAAGCCGGTTTCAGTTTCACAACTGTATTGATAAATTCTCTGGCATTCTCAACAATCTTTTGGGGTTCAAATGAAACTTTTCCAATAGATGTATGAACGATACCATATTTATCAACTTTAAAATCGATTTTTCCTTTTTTTACTTCTGAAACCGCTTTCCCAATATCTGTAGTAACAGTTCCACTTTTCGGATTAGGCATTAGTCCACGTGGTCCGAGTACTCTTCCCAATGGTCCAACTTTACCCATTACCTGAGGCATAGTGATAATAACATCCACATCTGTCCAGCCACCTTTTATTTTGTCTACATACTCATCGAGTCCTGCAAAATCGGCACCGGCATTCTTAGCCTCCTCCTCTTTATCAGGTGTACATAACACCAGTACGCGGGTTTCTTTACCCGTACCATTAGGAAGGGTAACTACCCCACGAACCATCTGGTTAGATTTTCTTGGGTCAATACCTAATCTGATATCGAGATCAAGAGAAGCATCAAATTTGGTTGTTGAAATCTCTTTCACCAAACCGGCAGCCTCAATTAACCTGTATAGTTTACCTTCTTCAATTTTTTCAAGAGCTACTTTCCTATTCTTAGTATACTTAGTCATTCTAATTGAAGTATTAAATTTTAATTATTTTCCGGGAATGAACCTTTTACATCAATTCCCATACTACGGGCAGTACCAGCCACAAGTTTCATTGCAGACTCAACAGTAAATGCATTTAAATCAGGCATTTTCTCTTCGGCAATTTTCTTCACCTGCTCCCATGTTACGGTTGCAATCTTAGTTCTGTTCGGCTCAGGTGACCCGGACTTTTTCTTTGATGCTTCAAGTAACTGAACAGCTACCGGTGGAGTTTTTGTTACAAAAGTGAATGATTTATCAATATATACTGTAATAATAACCGGAATAAGTTTTCCTGCTTTATCCTGCGTTTTGGCGTTAAACTGCTTACAAAACTCCATTATACTCACACCTTTAGCACCTAAAGCAGGTCCTACAGGAGGTGATGGATTTGCTGCACCGCCACGAATCTGCAACTTAATAATCCCAGAAACTTCTTTTGCCATAATCTGGTTTTGTTTATTAGTTATTGGTAAAACATGTGATAGTTAATCAGGAAGCATTATAATTTTCATAACTATCTATATTAATAATTCTCCAAAGGAGATTTATTCTTTCTCAACCTGCATAAAGCTAAGTTCCAGTGGAGTTTTCCTGCCGAAAATCTTAACCATAACTTTCAATTTTTTCTTTTCTTCGTTCACTACTTCAATAATACCGTTAAAACCATTGAAAGGTCCATCAATTACTTTAACCAACTCACCAATAAAATATGGAACGGTAATTTCTTCATCACTTGATGCCAACTCATCAACTTTACCAAGTATCCTGTTCACTTCTGATTCTCTCATAGGAAGCGGACTACCTCCTTTTGAACCTCCAAGAAAACCAATCACATTAGGAATACTCCTAAGAATGTGTTCTACTTCACCAACAAGAGCTGCTTCAATAAGAACATATCCGGGAAAAAAGTTTCTTTCTTTGCTTATTTTTTTCCCATTACGAATCTGGTAAACTTTTTCAGTTGGTATTAATATCTGGGCAACAAAATCCTGCAAATTCAATCTGTTTACTTCGCTTTCTATGTACTCCAATACCTTTTTTTCCTTCCCGCCAATTGCTCTCAGCACATACCATTTCATTTCTTTCTTTCCCATAGAACAATTGGTTTTAATAGAACATCCCATAAATAAATCCCAGGATATTCTCAAAGGAATAATCCATAATAAAGACAACCATAGCTATTATCAGAGATGCAATCATCACAACTACAGAGCTACTCTGTAATTCCCCCCAGGTTGGCCATGACACTTTATGAAGTAGCTCATTATATACATCATTAAAATACTTTATCACTTTCATAATTCATTCATGTTTGCACGGGTGGAGAGGCTCGAACTCCCGACACCTGGTTTTGGAGACCAGTGCTCTACCAACTGAGCTACACCCGTCTGCCTATTTGATTTACACATTTTAGGGTTATGAACCCAACCGGATTCCCAACCTAAAAGATTAATTTTCAATCGGGTTAAAAAATATCTATTCAACAATTTCAATTACCTGGCCGGCTCCAACAATTCTGCCACCTTCACGAATAGCAAAACGTAATCCTGTATCAATTGCAACAGGGTAAATTAAATTCACAGTTATAGTAACATAATCACCAGGCATAACCATTTCTGTGCCTTCAGGAAGGCTAATTTCTCCTGTTACATCGAGAGTTCTTATATAGAACTGTGGGCGATATTTTTGATGGAAAGGAGTATGACGTCCACCTTCCTCTTTTTTAAGAACATACACTTCAGCTTTAAAAATTGTATGTGCTTTTATTGCACCAGGTTTTGACATTACCATTCCGCGTTTAATTTCATTTTTGTCCACACCGCGCAGTAATAATCCAACGTTATCACCTGCTTCACCACGGTCAAGTATCTTTCTGAACATCTCAACACCTGTGCAAACAGTCTTTCTGAACTTAGCACCAAGACCAACTATTTCAAGTGCATCACCGGTGTTTACAATTCCTGTTTCGATACGTCCTGTTGCTACAGTACCACGACCTGTAATTGAAAAAACATCTTCAACAGGCATCAGGAATGGTTTTTCAATGTCACGTGGAGGAATTGGAATAAACTCGTCAACAGCTTTCATCAGCTCAAGTACTTTTTCTTCCCATTTAGCTTCACCATTCATTGCTCCAAGAGCTGAACCCAGAATTACAGGTGTATTATCACCATCAAACTCATAAAATTCCAGCAATTCACGAATTTCCATTTCAACAAGTTCCAGCATCTCCTGGTCATCAACCATATCTACTTTATTCATGAAAACAACGATTTTAGGAACATTTACCTGACGAGCAAGAAGGATATGTTCACGTGTTTGTGGCATTGGACCATCAGTTGCAGCAACAACCAGAATTGCACCATCCATCTGTGCTGCACCGGTTACCATATTCTTAACATAATCAGCGTGTCCCGGACAGTCTACATGTGCATAGTGACGTGATTCAGTTTGATACTCAACGTGAGCAGTATTAATTGTAATACCCCTTTCTTTTTCTTCAGGTGCATTATCAATTGAATCGAAGTCCATAATATCTGACAAGCCTGCTTTATGTAAAACCCGTGTGATTGCAGATGTCAAAGTAGTTTTCCCATGGTCAACATGACCTATAGTCCCTATGTTGACATGTGGTTTTGATCTATCAAATTTTTCTTTAGCCATAACTCCAGTAAATTATTGATTAAGTGATTGAAAATTAATTATATAATATATTTGTTGAGCCAATGACGAGAATTGAACTCGTGACCTCTTCCTTACCAAGGAAGCGCTCTACCCCTGAGCTACATCGGCCGCTGGTTAGAGCGGGAGACGGAACTCGAATCCGCGACCCTCAGCTTGGAAGGCTGATGCTCTACCAACTGAGCTACTCCCGCGATAAAGCGTAAATGTGGTCGTTTATTCCCGCAAATACGATCATATTTATTAACCAACAGGTGGGGAGAGCAGGATTCGAACCTACGAAGGCGTCTGCCAGCAGATTTACAGTCTGCCCCGGTTGGCCACTTTGGTATCTCCCCTATTGTTAAAACCCTGCTAACATATTCTTAACAAGCTGGTTTTGTTTTCTAAACAATTGTCAAACGAGCCGATGGAGGGATTCGAACCCACGGCCTGCTGATTACAAATCAGCTGCTCTGACCAACTGAGCTACATCGGCAATTTTTAAAGAACGTTCCTATCCCATTTAACCTCTGAAAATTGGTTTGCAAATTTATAAATATTTTATTGATAACCCAAAAAATAATTTGTATATTTTTGCCAGCCGCTAAATCCCTCTTTGTTTCCCTTTTTGTTTGGTGATTTGTCGCCTCAAAGCATCTATGGCATTGTCAGTTGCTTCCTCGAAAGTTTTGCCTTGTTTTTTTGCAAATAATGGATTGCGAGGTATGTCAAGTTTTATTTCAACAATTTTATTATGGTCATCCTGAACATTAACTAACCTTAAAAAAATATCAGCAGCAAAAATATCATCTCTGTACTGCAATAATTTTTTCACCTTAACCTGAATAAAATTCAGAAGTTTCTTGTCGGCATCAAAATGAACTGAATGAATCTGAATCTCCATAATAATTTAGTTTTATGCTCTGGGATGAGCTAGTTTATAAACTTGTTTTAATTTCTCGAAAGTATTATGTGTATATATTTGGGTTGCAGATAAATTTGCATGACCCAGTAATTCTTTAACTGCATTTAAATCTGCTCCATTATTTAAAAGATGTGTAGCAAATGTATGCCTGAGAATATGAGGACTTTTTTTCTCAATCGTTGTTACAAACTCTAAATGTTTCTTCACAATGCGGTAAACCAATTTACCATACATCTTTTTGCCCTTATCTGATAAAAAGAAATAAGGATCAATAAACCCTGGAAAAGCTTCATTCCGGCATTTCAGATATTTTTCTATATTTACCTTCATCTCTTTTGTAAACGGGATCATCCTCTCTTTATTCCTTTTACCCAATACTTTAATCGTCATCCCGTCAATATCAATATTCTGATCACGCATTCCTATTAATTCTTCTCTTCTTATTCCTGTAGCATATAATATCTCTATTAGTAACCTATTCCTTATTCCGCTATAATCTTCTCCAAAATCATATTTATCGAGTAACTGATCCATATGCTCCTGTTCAACAAATTCGGGCAGTTTTGTTTTTTGCTTCAGAGTCAGAATGCTATTCATCGGATTTTTTGCAATAACACCTTCTCTAATAAGGAACTGGTAAAATGTTTTTAGCGTAGTTAACTTTCGATTCACCGAGCGTGGAGCCAGACCTTCTTCCATAAGCTGAACAACCCAGCCCCTAACAACCTTAACATCAACCTCATCAAGATTCAGGATT